>NZ_RZTF01000119.1:0-16012 GCF_004023175.1 Mesorhizobium sp. M7A.F.Ca.MR.362.00.0.0 | reverse complement strand
GCTCGGCATCGTCTTGTCCTTCGCCGCCAGCCCGGCGGTGGCCGAACGCATCGGCCTCGACAGTTTCCACTTTGCCACCAGGCAGATCATCTTCACCGTGCCGGCGCTCGGCGTGATGCTGGCCGTTTCCTTCCTCGATTCCAGGCAGATCCGGCGCATGGCGCTGGTCATCCTGTGCCTGATGCTGGTGCTGATGGTGGCGGTGCTCTACATCGGCGTCGAGGTGAAGGGCGCGCGCCGCTGGGTGTCGCTTGGCGGCCTGTCGATCCAGCCGTCGGAATTCCTGAAGCCGGCCTTCGTCATCATGTGCGCCTGGCTGTTCGCCGAGCACAAGCGCCAGCCCGATATTCCGGGCAATCTGTTCGCCATGCTGCTGCTGGTGCTGGTCGTATCGCTGCTGGTGGCGCAACCGGACCTCGGCCAGACCATGCTGACGACCGGCACCTGGGGCATCATGTTCTTCATGGCCGGGCTGCCCTGGCTGTGGATCGTCGCGCTCGGCGCGGCCGGCGTCGGCGGCGTCTTTGCCGCCTATACGGTGTTCCCGCACGTTGCCCTGCGCATCGACAAGTTCCTCACCGGCGAGGGCGACACGTTCCAGGTCGACATGGGGCGCGAAGCGCTGATCAATGGCGGCTGGTTTGGCGTCGGACCGGGCGAGGGCACCGTCAAGCGGGTCATTCCCGACAGCCATGCCGACTTCGTCTTCTCGGTCGCGGGCGAAGAGTTCGGGCTGATCATGTGCTTCTTCATCATGTCGATCTTCGCCTTCATCGTTCTGCGCGGCCTCAACACGGCGCTGAAGGAGCATGACGATTTCACCCGCTATGCGGTCGGCGGTCTCGTCACCGTGTTCGGCCTGCAGGCGGTCATCAACATGTGCGTCAACCTCCAGCTCGTGCCGGCCAAGGGCATGACGCTGCCGTTCATCTCCTATGGCGGCTCCTCGCAGATCGCCATCGCCATCTCGATGGGCATGGTGCTGGCGCTGACACGCAAGCGGCCGGAAAAGCGCAAGCAGATGGGCTTTGGCCTGTCGCAACGCGCCGTGCCGGCGGAGTGATATGGCCAGAGGCGTCATCCTTCTCGCGGCAGGCGGCACCGGTGGGCATCTTTTCCCGGCCGAGGCGCTGGCGCATGAATTGAACGAGCGCGGCTGGTCGGTGCATCTGGCAACCGACGACCGTGCCGAGCGTTTCGCCGGCCATTTTCCGGCCGCCGCCGTCCACCCGATCCAGTCGGCGACGATGGGCTCGAAAAACCCTTTTGCCCTGCTTGGCGCCTTCTGGAAAATCTGGCGCGGCGTGCGCCAGGCTTCCGCCGTCATCGGCAGGATCAAGCCGGATGCCGTCGTCGGCTTCGGCGGCTATCCAACCTTGCCGCCGCTCTACGCGGCGACACGGCGCAAGGTGCCGACGCTGATCCATGAGCAGAACGCGGTGATGGGGCGCGCCAACCGGGCGCTGGCCGGCCGTGTCGACGCCATCGCCGGCGGCTTCCTGCCGCAGGACACCAGTGCTGCCGGTGTGAAGACGGTGACGACAGGCAATCCGGTCAGGCCGGCCGTGCTGGAAGCGGCCAGGATGAATTATGCGGCATCGACCGGGGAACAGCCGTTCCGCCTGCTGGTGTTCGGCGGCAGCCAGGGCGCCCAGTTCTTTTCCGATGCCGTGCCGGGAGCCATCGCGCTGCTTTCCGACGCACAGCGCAAGCGGCTGGTGATCACCCAACAAGCGCGCGCGGATGACGTGGCGCGGGTCAAGGCAGCCTATGCCGCGCTTGGCGTCGCCGTCGAGGTCTCGCCCTTCTTCACCGACATGGCGCAGCGCATGGCGGCTGCGCACCTGGTGATCTCGCGCTCCGGCGCCTCGACCGTCTCGGAGATCGCCGTCATCGGCCGGCCGGCGCTGCTGGTGCCTTACCCCTATGCGCTCGACCACGATCAGGCGGCGAACGCGGCGGCCCTTGCCGCTGCCGGCGGCGGCGAAGTGCATCCGCAATCCTCGCTCTCGTCCGAACGCATCGCAGCGCTCATCGGCGAGCTGATGGAAGACCCCGATCGGCTGACGGTGATGGCGGCGGGTGCGAAATCGGCCGGGAGGCCGGACGCGGCACGGTTGCTCGCTGATCTTACAGAGGCTATTGCGTCCAAAAAAACCGTTTCGGATTTCAGGAAGGGGACGCAAGCATGAAGATGCCGCAGACCATCGGCCTTGTGCATTTCATCGGCATTGGCGGCATCGGCATGAGCGGCATTGCCGAAGTGCTGCACAATCTCGGCTACAAGGTGCAAGGGTCCGACCAGGCCGAAAGCGCCAATGTGCAGCGGCTGCGCGACAAGGGCATCGAATGCTTCGTCGGCCATAGGGCCGAAAATCTCGGTGATGCCGAGGTGGTGGTCGTCTCGACGGCGATCAAGAAATCCAATCCAGAGCTGAAGGCCGCGCGCGAAAAGCTGCTGCCGATCGTGCGCCGGGCCGAAATGCTGGCCGAACTGATGCGCTTTCGCCAGGCGGTGGCGATCGGCGGCACGCATGGCAAGACGACGACGACCTCGATGGTGGCGACCTTGCTCGATGCCGGCGGGCTCGATCCGACCGTCATCAATGGCGGCATCATCAATGCCTATGGCACCAATGCGCGCATGGGCGACGGCGAATGGATGGTGGTCGAGGCCGACGAGAGCGACGGCACTTTCCTGAAACTACCGGCGGAGATCGCGGTCGTCACCAACATCGATCCCGAGCATCTCGATCACTATGGCAGCTTCGACAAGGTGCGCGAGGCGTTCCGCCAGTTCGTCGAGAACGTGCCGTTCTATGGTTTTGGCGTGATGTGCACCGATCACCCCGAGGTGCAGGCACTGGTCAGCCGCATCGAGGACCGCCGGGTCATCACCTATGGCGAGAATGCGCAGGCCGACGTGCGCTTTACCAATCACCGCATGGCAGGTGCCATTTCGGAATTCGACGTGGTGATCCGCGACCGCAAGACAGGCGGCCAGACTGTCATAGCAGGCCTGCGCCTGCCGATGCCCGGCCGCCACAACGTCTCCAACGCGACGGCAGCAATCGCGGTCGCGCATGAGCTCGGCCTGTCGGCCGAGGCGATCAAGAAGGGCCTGTCGTCCTTCGCCGGCGTCAAGCGCCGCTTCACCCATACCGGTTCGTGGGACGGCGTCGAAATATTCGACGATTACGGCCACCATCCAGTCGAGATCTCGGCGGTGCTGAAGGCGGCGCGCAGCGCCACCCAAGGTCGCGTCATCGCCATTGCCCAGCCGCACCGCTTCACCCGGCTGCATGATCTGTTCAACGAGTTTTCCACCTGCTTCAACGACGCCGACACAGTGATGGTGGCGCCGGTCTACGCGGCCGGCGAAGAGCCGATCGACGGCGTCAGCTCGGACGCGCTGGTGTCGCGCATCCGCGCCGGCGGCCATCGCGACGCACGCTACATCGAGGGTCCGGCGGCGATCGCGCCCGTCATCCGTGATCTGGCAAAGCCGGGTGACTTCGTCGTCTTCCTGGGCGCCGGCAACATCACCCAATGGGCCTATGCATTGCCCAAGGAGCTTGGCGGGACCGTCTCATGATGCACGGCCAGGCCCTGATCGACAGACTGGGCGACCGGCTTGCCGGCCTGCGCGGCCGCCTGACGCCGAACGCCGAGATGGACAAGATCACCTGGTTCCGTGCAGGGGGTCTGGCTGAGGTGCTGTTCCAGCCGGCCGACGAGGAAGATCTTGCAGCATTCCTGAAAGCCGTTCCCGAAGAGATACCACTGACCGTCGTCGGCGTCGGCTCGAACCTTCTGGTCCGCGATGGCGGCATCGAGGGCTTTGTCATCCGCCTTTCGGCCAAGGGCTTCGGCGAGGCCGAGGTGATTTCGCCGATCAGGATCAAGGCGGGAGCCGCGACCCCCGACAAGCGCGTCGCAGCGGTGGCGCTCGAGGCCGGCATTGGCGGCTTTCATTTCTACCACGGCATTCCGGGTGCAATCGGCGGTGCGCTGCGGATGAACGCAGGCGCCAACGGCGTCGAGACGCGCGAGCGGGTCGTCGAAGTGCGAGCGCTCGACCGCAAGGGCAATGTGCAGACGCTGAGCAATGCCGATATGGGTTACGCCTATCGCCATTCGGCGGCGCCTGCCGGGCTGATCTTCACCTCGGCCGTGTTCGAGGGCTTTGCCGAGGACAGAGCGGCGATCAAGGCGGCGATGGAGGCCGTGCAGAACCATCGCGAGACCGTGCAGCCGATCCGCGAGAAGACCGGCGGCTCGACCTTCAAGAATCCGGAAGGCACGTCGGCCTGGAAGGAGATCGACAGAGCGGGCTGCCGCGGCCTGATGATCGGCGGCGCCCAGATGTCGCCGATGCATTGCAACTTCATGATCAACACGGGAACCGCGACCGGCTACGACCTAGAATATCTCGGCGAGACGGTGCGCACGCGGGTGCTGGAGAATTCCGGTATCCGGCTGCAATGGGAAATCAAGCGCATCGGCAATTTCCGGCCGGGACATGCGGTTCAGGAGTTTTTGGGACAGCTTCTTTAAAGCGCAGCGTGGCGCGTGTTGAAGTTCATGTGATGCATGAACTTTAACACGGCCGACACGGTCCGCGACCGTTGCCGCAAAGACTCAACGACACGCTTTTCGCATCCATTTTCTCAGAAAGTGAATCTCTCGGAATCGTAAGCACTTGCCAGTGAATCAACTCTCTGATTCTCTGCTCGAAAGCGTTTCCTGATTTGAGTCGTTCGACGCGTTTTCAGCGTTTTCCGTCTGGGGGGCAACCTGCCGGGAGACTCTGACTCAATGTTGCGGAAAATCTGGTTTTGGTCCGCCGTGAGAGAGGGGATGCCGGGGAATGAAAAACAAGCATGTGGCCGTCCTGCTGGGTGGTTTTTCGTCCGAGCGGCCCGTGTCTCTATCGTCGGGAAAGGCTTGTGCCGATGAACTCGAGAAGGAAGGCTACCAGGTCACCCGTGTCGATGTCGGGCGCGATGTCGGCTCCGTGCTTGCCGAGCTCAAGCCCGATGTTGCCTTCAATGCGCTGCACGGCCCTTTTGGCGAGGACGGCACCATTCAGGGCATCCTTGAATATCTCGGCATTCCCTACACCCATTCCGGCGTGCTCGCCTCGGCTCTGGCCATGAACAAGGAGCAGGCCAAGCGGGTTGCCAAGTCGGTCGGCATCGTGGTCGCCGAATCGAAGGTCGCCAGCCGCTTCGCCATCCAGAGCAAGCATCCGATGAAGCCGCCCTATGTGGTCAAGCCGGTCAATGAGGGTTCGAGCTTCGGTGTCGTCATCGTACATGAAGGCCAGTCGCATCCGCCGCAGGTGATCGGCTCGTCCGAGTGGAAATATGGCGATACCGTCATGGTTGAGCGCTACATCCACGGCAGGGAGCTGACCTGCGCGGTGATGGGCGATGTGGCGCTGGGGGTCTGCGAGATCATCCCGACCGGCCATTCCTTCTATGACTATGATTCAAAATATGTCGCCGGGGGATCAAAGCACGAATGCCCCGCAAAAGTTTCACCGAATATTTACCAAAAAATACAAACACTGGCGCTCAAGGCTCACCAAGCGATCGGCTGTCGCGGCGTTTCCCGTTCGGACTTCCGTTATGACGATCGTCATTCCGAAAACGGCGAGATTGTCTGGCTCGAGGTCAACACCCAGCCGGGTATGACGCCGACGTCCTTGGTGCCTGAAATCGCCGCCCAGGCCGGGCACTCGTTTGGCGATTTGTTGAGTTGGATGGTGGAGGACGCTTCGTGCCTGCGTTGAAATGGAGACAGGGTTGGGAGAGGGGCGCGGCGGGGCCGGCGCTGTTCGGCCTGCCATTGTCGTCGGGCCATTTCGTGCTGCCGCGGATGCTGCGCCGCCCGGTGCGCATTCTGGCGCGCCTGGGCGTCGGGGAATTCCAGGCGCCGCGCTTTTCTGCGGCCATGATGTCGGCCGTGCTGATTTTCTCGAGCAGTGCCTATGGCGCCTATCTCGGCGGTCATGTCGAGGGTATCGTGCAGAGCATCACCGCCCGTACCGGCTTTGCCGTCGATCAGGTCAAGGTGGTCGGCAATCGCCAGACCTCGGAAATCGACATACTCGACAGGCTTGAACTCGACGGTTGGACGTCGCTGATCGGCTTTAATGCCGAGGCCGCGCGGGAACGAATTGCGACATTGCCGTGGATCGAGGTTGCGGCCGTCCGCAAGGTCTACCCGCATACTCTGGAAGTGCGCGTCGAGGAGCGTGAGGCTTTCGCGCTCTGGCAGCAGGGTGACGCGCTTTCGGTCATCGAGAGGAATGGCGCCATGATCGCGCCGTTCTCGGGCGGCAAGCAGGTGCTCCTGCCGCTGCTGATCGGCACCGGCGCGCCGGCGAGCGCGCCCGATTTCCTGGCCAAGGTCGAAAAATATCCCGAACTCGCGAGCCGGATCAAAGGTTATATCCGCGTCGGCGAACGGCGCTGGGACCTGAAGCTGGACAATGGCATCACCATCAAGCTTCCCGAGGATGACGAGGAACAGGCGCTCGCCGAACTCGTCAAGATGGATCATGACAACGGCTTGCTGTCGCGCGACATCGCCGCCGTCGACATGCGCCTGACGGACCGGCTGGTCGTGCAGTTGACGGCGGAAGCGGCGACGCAGCGCGAAGCCGCCCTCAACGAGAAACCCAAGAGCCTGAAGCGCAAGCCGGAGACGAAGATATGAGCTGGCTTGGCGGTCCTGGCGATGCCGCGTCGCGCCGGTCCGGCACCCTGACGGTGCTGGATGTCGGTTCGAGCAAGGTCTGCTGCATGGTGGCCAAGCTGAAGCCATGCGATGACGGCAAGCTGCTGCGCGGCCGCTCGCACCGGATCCAGGTGATCGGCATCGGCCATCAGAAATCGCAAGGCGTGAAGTCGGGTGTCGTGGTTGACCTCGATAGGGCGGAACATGCCATCCGCCTTTCCGTCGACGCGGCCGAGCGCATGGCCGGGCTGACGGTCGATTCGCTGATCGTCAACATGACGGCCGGCCGGCTGAAGAGCGAAGCCTTCTCCGCCACCATCAATCTAGGCGGCCACGAGGCCGACGAGGCCGACATCAAGCGCGTTCTCGGCGCCGGCGCCAAGCAGGCGCTGAAGGCCGAGCGCGAGGTGATCCATTCGCTTCCCGTCGGTTTCTCGCTGGATGCCGAACGCGGCGTGCGCGATCCGCGCGGCATGGTCGGCGACGCCCTCGGCGTCGACATGCATGTGCTGACCGGCGACGCCGCGCCGATGCGCAATCTGGAGCTTTCCATCAACCGTTCGCATCTGTCGGTCGAGCGCATGGTGGCGACGCCCTATGCCAGCGGCCTGGCGGCCCTGGTCGACGACGAGCTGGAAATGGGCGCGGCCTGCATCGACATGGGCGGCGGCACGACGACGATCTCGGTGTTTTCGGAAGGCAGGTTCGTCCATGGCGACGCCATCGCCATTGGCGGCAACCATGTCACGCTGGACATGGCCAAGGGGCTGTCGACCTCGCTCGATGCCGCCGAACGGCTGAAGGTGATGCATGGTTCGGCGCTGCCGGGCAGCGCGGACGACCGCGACCTGGTCTCGATCCAGCCGATCGGCGACGATGGCGACGTGCCCTTGCAGATCCCGCGCTCGGTGATGACGCGCATCGTGCGCGCCCGCATCGACGAGACGCTCGAACTGCTGCGCGACCGGCTGAACAAGTCCGGCTATGGCAATGCAGTGGGCAAGCGTGTGGTTCTTACCGGTGGCGCCAGCCAGCTTGCCGGCCTGCCGGAGGCGGCGCGCCGCATCCTGGGACGCAATGTGCGCATCGGCCGCCCGCTCGGCGTGGCCGGTCTGCCGGAAGCGGCGAAGGGGCCGGCCTTCTCGGCTGCGGTGGGGCTTCTGATCTATCCGCAGATGGCGAGCTTCGAGAGCCATCCGGCGAAAGGAATTTCCGGTCTCAAAATGACCGGAACGGGCGGAAAACTGCATCGCATGAGTCAGTGGTTGAGAGACAGTTTCTAAAATTGACGGGGACAGCCCCATAGGCGGCCGCGGCGGCGAAGCGGCGTGAAAGGCAAAGGACGGAGACAATGACCATCAATCTGCAGAAGCCGGACATCACCGAGCTTAAGCCGCGCATCACCGTGTTCGGTGTCGGCGGCGGCGGCGGCAATGCCGTCAACAACATGATCACCGCCGGTCTGCGCGGTGTCGAGTTCGTGGTGGCCAATACCGACGCGCAGGCGCTGACCATGTCGAAGGCCGGCCGCCTGATCCAGCTCGGCGCGCATGTCACCGAGGGCCTTGGCGCCGGCTCGCAGCCGGAAGTCGGCCGTGCGGCGGCGGAAGAGTGCATCGATGAAATCCTCGATCACCTGACCAACACCCATATGTGCTTCGTCACCGCCGGCATGGGCGGCGGCACCGGTACGGGTGCTGCTCCCGTCGTTGCCCGCGCAGCGCGCGAAAAGGGCATCCTCACCGTCGGCGTCGTCACCAAGCCGTTCCACTTCGAAGGCCAGCGCCGCATGAAGACCGCGGATTTCGGCATCGAGGAATTGCAGAAATGCGTCGATACGCTGATCGTCATCCCCAACCAGAACCTGTTCCGGCTGGCCAATGACAAGACCACCTTCGCCGACGCCTTCGCCATGGCCGACCAGGTGCTCTATTCCGGTGTCGCCTGCATCACCGACCTGATGGTCAAGGAAGGCCTGATCAATCTCGACTTCGCCGACGTCCGTTCCGTCATGCGCGAGATGGGCAAGGCGATGATGGGCACCGGCGAGGCTTCCGGCGAGGGCCGCGCGATGGCCGCCGCCGAAGCGGCGATCGCCAACCCGCTGCTCGACGAGACCTCGATGAAGGGCGCCAAGGGCCTGCTGATCTCGATCACCGGCGGCCGCGACCTGACGCTGTTCGAAGTCGACGAAGCCGCGACCCGTATCCGCGAGGAAGTCGACCAGGACGCCAACATCATCCTGGGCGCCACTTTCGACGAGGAACTCGAAGGCGTCATCCGCGTCTCGGTGGTTGCCACCGGCATCGACAAGTCGGCGGCTGAAATCGCCGCCGCACCGATCTCGATCCGCACGGCGCCTCCGAAGCCGGCCAGCCGCCCGGCGGCTCAGATCGCGGAGGTTCGTCCGGCGCCTGTCCAGCAGGCGGCATACGAGCCACGCGCTATCGACCCGGTCGCGGAAGCCATCCATCTGGCCGAAGCCAATGCCGCGGCCATGGCGCAGGCGCGCCCGGCCCCGGTCGCCCACGCTGAAGATTTCCGCCCGCAGAGCAAGATCTTCCAGGCGCCGCCCGCCCAGCCGATGCCGCAGCCGGTGGTCCAGCAGATGCAGCCGGCCCCGCAGCCGCGCGAGATGCTGCAGCGCGAGGCGCCGCAGCCGGTTGCCATGGCGCCGCAGCGCATGCCGCGCGTCGAGGACTTTCCGCCGGTCGTCAAGGCCGAGGTGGATGCCAAGAGCCGCCCGGTCGACCACGAGAACAACAGCGGACCGATGGGCCTGCTGAAGCGCCTGACCAATGGCCTGACCCGCCGCGAGGAAGAACCCGCACGGCTGCAGCCGGCGCAGCCGCGCGAGCCCAAGCTGCGCCAGGCCGCGCCCGAAGTGCGCCGTCTCGCCAGCCAGGATGCGCAGCTCTATGCGCCGCGCCGCGGCCAGCTCGATGATCAGGGCCGCCTGACGCCGCAGGTGAGGACGACTCAGGAAGACGATCAGCTGGAGATTCCGGCGTTCCTGCGCCGCCAGGCCAACTGATTGGTAAACGGACTGTAACATTTGTTAACAGGCAAGCGAGGAATCGCTTGCCTGTTAATGTTTTAAATGATGTGATTTCAACGACTTACCAAGTCGCACTCATTCCATTTTGCGGTTACACAGAGTAAGAAACCGTGATTTGGAGTCTCCCTGACGGGACATTATCTTCGCTGCCTACCATCATCGGTTTGCCGGGATTTCGGGGGAAGTCACCCTGCCAGCCGATTCACACAAGAGCCGCGCCCTCGGGCTGGAGAAGCGGACCTAGGCATTACGGGCTTATGGGGATTGTCTTGCACGACTATCAGACGACATTGAAGACGCGCGCGTCGCTTACCGGCACCGGCGTCCACAGCGGCAAGGAAGTGTCCATCAGCTTCGTGCCCGCGGATGCCGACACCGGCATCGTTTTCCAGCTTTTCAACGGTGCGGAGCAGGGCCGCGAGTTTCGTGCCCTGGTTTCGGAAGTCGGCGCTACCGACCTGTGCACCATGCTTGGTGATCCCGCCGGCGAGCATATCGCCACGGTCGAGCACATCATGGCGGCGCTGTTTGGGCTCGGCATCGATAATGTCGCTGTCGAGATCGATGGTTCCGAGGTTCCGATCTTCGATGGCAGCGCCATGGCGTTCGTCGAAGCCATCGATCAGGCGGGTATCGAGACGCTCTCGGTCAAGCGGCGCTATATCAGGGTCATCAAGCCGGTCCGCATCGAGAACGGCGCCTCGTGGGCGGAGTTTCGGCCCTATGACGGGACCCGTTTCGAGATTGAGATCGACTTCGAAAGCCCGGCGATCGGTCGTCAGCTGTTTGCCTCCGACCTCAATGCCGATATTTTCCGTCGTGACATCGCGCGCGCCCGCACCTTTGGCTTCATGAAGGATGTCGAGCGGCTGTGGGCCGCAGGCTACGCGCTCGGTTCCTCGCTGGAGAACTCGCTGGTCATCGGCGACGACAACCGCGTCATCAATATGGGCGGCCTGCGCTACCCCAACGAATTCGTGCGACATAAGACGCTGGACGCCATGGGCGACCTGGCGCTGGCCGGCGCCCGCTTCATCGGCTGCTTCCGCTCCTATCGCGGCGGCCACAGGATGAATGCCGCGGCCCTGCGCCGCCTGCTGTCGGACCGCACGGCGTTCGAGATCGTCGAGACGACGCGCCGTGAGCGTGGCCGCAGCGCCGAGATGAACGCCGTCAATGCGCCACTCTACGCACCCTGGATGATCTGATTTCCCAGAGTTTTTTCGGGTTCCATGGGTGATAGCGAATGTTGCAGGAATGCACCACCCGCCAGTGAAATTGCATTGATGTCCAAGTGGCGTCCGGCCGCCACAAAAATGCGCGATTGGCCGGAGATAGCGTTGCCGGGCAAGGCGGTTATGGTTTATGGCTGCTGCCGTCGATTAATGCATGTCGTTCAAAAGTGGGGACCAGTTTTGAAACAATGGCATGCAACTGGCATTGAAATAGCGCCGAAAGGGCGAGATCCAATCATGTTCTTCAAGCGAGTTGGTCAATTGAAAGCACCGCAGAGGGCTGTTTTCCTGGCGCTTTCAGTAGTTGTTCCATCGCTCTTTCTGTCGGCCTGCATGTCGTCGGAGAAAGATATCGACCTGTCGACCTATGTCGAGCAGACCGAGCCGGCCGATGTTCTCTACAATCAGGGCCTTGCCAATCTCAATGCCGGGCGCCTGCAGGAGGCGAGCCGCAAGTTCGACGCCGTCGACCGTCAGCATCCCTATTCGGAATGGGCCCGCAAATCGATGGTGATGGGCGCTTTCGCCGACTATCGCCAGGGCAATTACGATGAGGCGATCGGCTCGGCCAAGCGCTATCTCACGCTTTACCCGTCGACCGATGACGCCGCCTATGCGCAGTACATCATCGGCTTGAGCTACTACCGTCAGATCAAGGACGTGACGCAGGACCAGAAGGAAGCGCGCCAGACCGTCCAGACGATGCAGGATCTGGTCACGCGCTGGCCAACATCGGAATATGTCGAAGACGCCAAGGAAAAGATCCGCTTCGCCAACGACCAGTTGGCCGGCAAGGAAATGCAGATCGGCCGCTACTATCTTGAGCGGCGTGAATACATCGCTGCCGTGAAGCGCTTCCGCACCGTGGTCGAGAACTATTCCAACACCCGCCATGTCGAGGAGGCGCTCGCCCGCTTGACCGAAAGCTATTACGCGATGGGTCTGACCTCGGAGGCACAAACCGCCGCCGCCGTGCTCGGCACCAACTACCCCGACAGCCCATGGTACAAGGATTCCTACAAGCTCTTGCAGAGCAATGGGCTTGCACCGCGCGAGAATGCCGGGTCGTGGATATCCAAAGCCGGGAAGATGATCACCGGCGCCTGACGTATGAGCATCGACTGAAGCGCCACAGCGCTTTTCGGATTGATCCGGTGCTCAAACAAAAAGATAGTGCGGCGCTGCGACTGCAAATGGTCGCGTGCCGTTCTAGATTCGGGTTCTGATGCTTTCCAGACTGTCGATCCGCGATATCGTCCTGATCGAGAAGCTGGATATCGACTTCCAGCCGGGTCTTTCGGTGCTGACCGGCGAAACCGGTGCCGGCAAATCCATCCTGCTCGATGCCCTGTCGCTGGCGCTCGGAGCGCGCGGCGACGCGTCGCTGGTGCGCCATGGCGCGGCACAGGGCCAGGTCATCGCCGTCTTCGACGTGCCGCGCAATCATCCGGCCCGTACGCTGCTTGCCGACAATGCGATCGAGGATGATGGCGACATCATCCTGCGCCGCCTGCAGACGGCGGACGGCCGCACCCGTGTTTTCGTCAACGATCAACCTTCAAGCGTCACCCTGATGCGCGATGTCGGGCGCGCGCTGGTCGAGATCCACGGCCAGCATGACGAGCGTGCGCTGGTCGATCCCGGCGCGCACCGCGAGGTGCTCGACGCTTTCGGTGGCCATCTCGGCGCCGTCCGCTCGACCGGCGGGGCATGGCGGCACTGGCGCGCCTGCGAGCAGGAGCTGTCGCGCCACCGCGCCAAGGTGGCGGCGGCCGCGCGCGAGGCCGACTATCTGCGCGCGGCGGTGGCGGAATTGACCAAGCTCGATCCGCAGCCGGGCGAGGAGACCGACCTTGCCGAATTGCGCGCGTCTATGATGCGGGCCGAAAAGATCGCTTCCGAAATCCATGACGCGCAGGATGTGCTGTCGGGCCCATCTTCGCCCCTGCCGCAACTGGCCAGCCTGTTGCGGCGGCTGCAGCGCAAGGTGACGGAGGCGCCCGGACTGCTCGACGATGTCGTCAAATCGCTCGATGAGGCGATGCTGTCGCTCGACGCGGCGCAATCGGGCGTCGAGGCAGCATTGCGCGCCACCGAATATGATCCGCAGCGACTGGAGAAAGCGGAGGAGCGGCTGTTTTCGCTGCGCGCGGCCTCGCGCAAGCACAGCGTCGCGGTAGACGATCTGGCGCAGCTGCGCGACACGATGTCGGCCGATCTCGCCGATCTCGATGCCGGCGAGGAGCGCCTGCACGGGCTGGAAAAGCAAGCCACCGCCGCGCGCGAGACCTACGACATTGCCGCCGCGCAGCTGTCCTCGCTGCGTCATGCGGCGGCGGTAGGCCTGACCAAGGCCGTGATGGCCGAACTGCCGGCCCTGAAGCTCGAACGCGCCGCCTTTATCGTGGAAATGAAGAGCGAGGCCGAGAGCCGTATGGAAGAGGGGATCGACCAGATCGAATTCTGGGTGCGCACCAATCCAGGCACGCGGCCCGGGCCGATGATGAAAGTGGCCTCCGGCGGCGAGCTTTCGCGCTTCCTTCTGGCGCTGAAGGTGGCGCTGGCCGACCGCGGTTCGGCGCCGACGCTGGTGTTCGATGAAATCGACACCGGTGTGGGCGGCGCTGTCGCCGACGCCATCGGCCAGCGGCTGGCGCGACTGTCGAAGCGCGTCCAGGTGCTGTCGGTGACGCACGCACCGCAGGTGGCGGCACGCGCGGCGACGCATTTCCTGATCTCCAAATCAGGCACCACCGACCGTGTCGCCACAGGCATCGCCGAGATGGACCGGCCGGCGCGGCAGGAAGAGATCGCTCGCATGCTGGCCGGCGCCACCATCACCGATGAAGCGCGCGCGGCCGCCGAACGGTTGCTGCGCGAGAACACCACAGCTGCATAAGAACGGCTGATGTCAGGGATCGAGTCAGGATATGGCTCCATCCTGCTGTTCAGGAATGATTTTCCTAAAATCCTGATCTATTGTGTAGCGCCACCGTTCGGGGAAGAAAGCATGTCCGAAAAACCCGTTGATGCCCTGACCGAAAGCGAGGCCGAAGCCGAGCTGAAGCGGCTGGCGGAAGAGATCGCCGAGCACGACCGGCGCTACCATACCGAAGATGCGCCTGTTATCACCGATGCGGAGTATGATGCGCTGGCACGGCGCAACCTTGCCATCGAGGAGCGCTTTCCGGCGCTGGTGCGCGAGGATTCGCCATCGCTCAGGGTCGGAGCCGCTCCGGCGGAAGGCTTTACCAAGGTGCGCCATGCCGTGCCGATGCTCAGCCTTGCCAAGGCCTATACCGACGATGACGTCACGGATTTCATCGAACGCGGGCGGCGGTTCTTCGATCGCGACAAGGAGCTCGACATCGCCTTCACAGCCGAACCGAAGATCGACGGGCTGTCGGCTTCGCTGCGTTACGAAAACGGTGTGTTCGTGCAGGGCGCGACGCGTGGCAACGGCGCCGTCGGCGAAGACATCACCGCCAATTTGAAGACGATTGCCGATATTCCAGCGAAGCTGAAAGGCTCGGGCTGGCCCGAAATCATCGAGATCCGCGGTGAGGTCTACATGACCTATGCGGAATTCGAGGCGCTGAAGCAGCGATCGGCTGCGGCCGGCGGCCAGGACTACGTCAATCCGCGCAATACGGCGGCCGGATCGCTGCGACAGAAGGATCCATCCGTCACCGCCAGCCGCAACCTCAAATTCTTCGCCTATGCCTGGGGTTACACGACGGCGGATCCCGCTCCGACCCAATATGATTCGGTGCAGAAATTCGCCGAGTGGGGGTTCAAGATCAGTCCGCTGATGGTGCGGGCGAAATCGGCCGAGGAGCTGATCGCGCATTATCATCGGATCGAGGAGCAGCGCTCGGCGCTCGGCTACGATATCGACGGCGTCGTCTACAAGGTCGACCAGCTGGAGTTGCAGCGCCGCTGGGGTTTTGTAACCGGCGAACCGCGCTGGGCGGTCGCGCATAAATTTCCGGCCGAACAGGCGATGACGACCGTGCAGAAGATCGACATCCAGGTCGGCCGTACCGGTACGCTGGCGCCGGTTGCGCGGCTGGCGCCGGTCACTGTCGGCGGCGTCGTGGTCGAGAACGTCACGCTGCACAATGAGGACTACATCAAGGGCCTGGACTCGACCGGCGAGCCGATCCGAGATGGCATCGACGTGCGCATCGGCGATACGGTCGTGATCCAGCGGGCAGGCGATGTCATTCCGCAGATCGTCAGCGTCGTCATCGACAAGCGGCCTGCTGATGCGGTGCCTTACGAGTTCCCTCACACTTGCCCGATCTGCGGCTCGCCGGCGACGCGCGAGATCAACGAAAAGACCGGCAAGGAAGATTCCCGCCGGCGCTGCACCGGCGAACTGATCTGCCCGGCGCAGGCGGTGGAAGGATTGCGCCACTTCGTGTCACGCGGCGCCCTGGACATCGAAGGCCTCGGCGCGGAGAACATAGACACGTTCTTCAATGCGGGATTGATCAAGACCGCCGCCGATATCTTCACGCTCAGGAATCGCCGTCCGGCCGTCACCAGGGCGCTGGCCGAACGCCGCGAGGAGCAGGCAAGGCAGCGCGAGGCCGCATCGGGCAAGACGCGCAAGAATGTGCGCAGCGTCGAGGATCGCAACTATGAGGGCCTCGACAAGCTGTTCGCCGCCATCGACTCGCGCCGCGAGCCGGAGCTCGACCGTTTCATCTTCGCGCTCGGCATCCGCCATATCGGCGAAACGACGGCCGCCGTGCTTGCCCGCACCTTCTCGACCATCGAGGAGATGATCCGGGTCGGCAAGGAGACAGCGGCAGCGGAGGATCCACACACGGTTTTCCCCTCGGTCAACGGCATCGGCGATACCGTGATCGATGCGTTGCGCGACTTCTTCGGCAATGAGCGCAATGACGACGTGCTTGACGCGTTGCTCCGCCAAGTCAAGCCGAAGCCGTATATCGTCAACGTC
>NZ_RZTF01001200.1:0-222 GCF_004023175.1 Mesorhizobium sp. M7A.F.Ca.MR.362.00.0.0 | reverse complement strand
CTCTTCAGCGCGCTCAAAAGCCTCGTCTGCCTGCTGACGAGCATCTTTGGCGTGCATCAACTCGGCCAACTCAGCCGGACTGGCCGCCGCGAAGAAGGCCTCAACGACGCGGGCGTCGATGGGATCGGCTGGCAAATGCTGGCATAGGGCTCCGCCCTGGCTGCGTGCCAGGAAGTTGCAGACGTAACGGTTGCCGTTCTTGTCTTCAACGCCCATTTTATG
>NZ_RZTF01001199.1:0-223 GCF_004023175.1 Mesorhizobium sp. M7A.F.Ca.MR.362.00.0.0 | reverse complement strand
ATATTGTACCACGCACTTCTGTTGCATCTTTTTTTGTATTCGTTGGGTAAATGGGGCCAATCCCTATATAATCAGCACCTGCTAATATTGCTGCCTCTACTTCCGCGAGACTGTGTGCAGACACACCAAGAATTTTATCACCGATTTTTTCTCTGACAGAATGTGCCGTTTCATCATCCTGACCAATATGCACACCGTCTGCATTTAGTTCTACTGCTAAATC
>NZ_RZTF01001198.1:0-223 GCF_004023175.1 Mesorhizobium sp. M7A.F.Ca.MR.362.00.0.0 | reverse complement strand
GGCTATGGAGAAATCATCGGCGGGTCTGAACGGATTCACGATATGGAACTTTTAGAATCGCGTCTTAAAGAACATGGACTGGATTCTGACGCATATAAATGGTATGCTGAACTTAGAAAATATGGATCAGTTCCTCATTCCGGCTTCGGCCTTGGATTAGAGCGGACAGTAGCTTGGATCAGCGGAGCGCCTCACGTTCGTGAAACGATTCCGTTCCCAAGAC
>NZ_RZTF01001197.1:0-223 GCF_004023175.1 Mesorhizobium sp. M7A.F.Ca.MR.362.00.0.0 | reverse complement strand
GATGACAGGTATTAACTTTGTTGTCACAATCCTGAAAATGCGTACTAAAGGCATGACATTAATGAAAATGCCTATGTTTACATGGACTGCGTTATTGACAAACGTCCTAATCATTTTTGCATTCCCAATCCTTACAGTTGCATTAGCATTGATGACATTTGACCGTATGTTCGGTACACATTTCTTCACTGTTTCTGGCGGAGGAAATGCAATGCTTTGGAAC
>NZ_RZTF01001196.1:0-223 GCF_004023175.1 Mesorhizobium sp. M7A.F.Ca.MR.362.00.0.0 | reverse complement strand
TACTCAAGGTTCTCACTGTTTTGTGACAATACCATTTTAGTCATTTCGGTAATTACATTGGTTTTAAGTTCCTTATGACTAATCCTGCCTTCCTTTGTATAGTTGCAAATATTCTGTTTGAAAAGTAGAACATTCCTAGTTTGAATATCTGCAATAGGATACAAATAAACTTCTGAAACTCTATATGTTCTATAGTTGTTTTTGAAGAGTTTTCTGTATAAGG
>NZ_RZTF01001195.1:0-223 GCF_004023175.1 Mesorhizobium sp. M7A.F.Ca.MR.362.00.0.0 | reverse complement strand
ATCCTTGCCTTTGCTACCTTTCTGTCTGAAAAACAGATACCTGTTTGGATACTGCATGTTCTCGTACCAACTATTAATGACAGTCGAGAAGACTTGAGTATGCTTGGAGATTTTATTGCGACATTGTCTAATATTGAAAAAGTTGAAATCCTTCCTTACCATAAACTAGGTGTTTATAAATGGGAATCGCTTGGTCTAGAATACCCATTAAAAGGAATTGAAC
>NZ_RZTF01001194.1:0-223 GCF_004023175.1 Mesorhizobium sp. M7A.F.Ca.MR.362.00.0.0 | reverse complement strand
GATGTTCTCGGTGTGGATGATACTGCCGCTAACAAGGGGATTTTGTATAAATATCCGCAGGACGGCTCCACAACTGCAATTAAGGTAAGCAGCGGTGAAAAGTTAGGAACTCCAGGAAGTGTGGAAGCAAGTCAAGTGCCTGGCAAGCCAGTTGCTGTGGAGGAAGATACAACACCGCCGACAATTGAAAATACGACAGCACTAACAGAAACAGGAATAGAGG
>NZ_RZTF01001193.1:0-223 GCF_004023175.1 Mesorhizobium sp. M7A.F.Ca.MR.362.00.0.0 | reverse complement strand
ATGAAGATCTTGGCTGGAAGGCAGAAAGAGGCTTAGAGACTATTATCGAAAGTGCTTGGGACTGGCATAAAAAAGCATGATGTTTGCTTTGGCGGAGGAATGCAGCTTGCATTTCTTCGCTTTTTTTACAAAATGAAACATATGGAAAAAGGAGCGATAATATGAAAGTCAACAAAGTGCATCATATAGCAATTATTTGCAGTGATTATCAAATTTCTAAATC
>NZ_RZTF01001192.1:0-223 GCF_004023175.1 Mesorhizobium sp. M7A.F.Ca.MR.362.00.0.0 | reverse complement strand
GCTGAAAGGCTACCGGACAGGTGGAACAATTCATATCATTGCCAATAATACAATTGGCTTTACGACTGAATCAAGCGATTCTAGATCAACAAGATATGCAAGTGACCTGGCTAAAGGCTTTGAAATACCGATTATACATGTAAATGCAGATGATCCAGAGTCTGTCATCCAGGCTGCTAAGCTAGCTTGTGAATACAGAGCAGCTTTTAACAAGGATTTCTTG
>NZ_RZTF01001191.1:0-223 GCF_004023175.1 Mesorhizobium sp. M7A.F.Ca.MR.362.00.0.0 | reverse complement strand
CCTCGAGGGGGAGGGGAAAGCCCGCGCGACACCTTTGGCCAGGCGCCTAGCTCGTGAGGCGGGCATTGCTCTTTCCACCGTATCCGGCACAGGCCCATACGGCCGTGTTGTAAAAGCCGATATCGACGCCGCACTTTCCTCCCTCCTCGAGGGGGAGGTGTCCGCGAAGCGGACGGAGGGGGTCGCCTCAGGAGGCGCCGCCCAATTCAGCACCGCCCTGGCG
>NZ_RZTF01000118.1:0-16012 GCF_004023175.1 Mesorhizobium sp. M7A.F.Ca.MR.362.00.0.0 | reverse complement strand
GGTGAAAGGAGCCGGCCCCGTCCCCGGGCCGGCTCCGCCATTTCTGGCGGAGACTCGAAAACCAATCAGCCTGCGGTAGGCTGGAAGATCCCAATCTCATTCAGTCGAATCGTCCCGCCTTCCCACGCACGGAAGATCGAGGCACTATAGCCCGTTGGTTTTCGCCTTCTGGATCACGGCCATGTTGGAAATCCCGGAAGACCGATGCGAGCGCCATCGCCTGTTCAAGGCTATCGACGATGCCTTCAAGGCCGGCGACTTCGAGGGCCTCGGCGTGGCGTTGGGCGGCTCTTCCCGCTGGTTCGACGAGCGCATGCCGTTCGAGCTCGGCCTCGGGCATCCGCTGGAATATGCGATCTATTGGAGCCCCGTCGGCTTCATCTCGACCTTGCTCGATGCGGGCTCGGATCCGAATTACAGGGATCATGGCGGGTTTCCGTCCATCATTGCGGCGCTGTCCACCGATCGCGCCGATAGGCTGGACATCGTGCGGGTGCTGATCGAAGCTGGCGCCGACCCCAACATGCGGGGCGTCAACGACTGGACGCCGCTGCACTATTCGGTGGCCATCCGCAGTGTCGATGCGATCGGCCTGCTTTTGGCGGCGGGCGCCGACCCGGTGCTCGAAACCCGCATCGATGACTACAGGACCGCGATCGAGGAAGCCGAGATTGCCGGCTTTGAAGGCGGTGCTTCCTTGCTGCGCGATGCGATGGCCGGGCGCAACTGACGGACAGTGAGTTGGGGCGCGACGAAACCACCGCCAGCAAATGCCAGGCTGACCTCAGACCTTCTTCAACCCCGCCTGGAAGCGCTTGCCGTTGGCAACGTAGTGCGCCGCCGAACCGCGCAACCTTGCAACGGCCGCGTCGTCCAGCACCCTGATCGCCTTGGCAGGCGAGCCGACGATCAGCGAATTGTCCGGGAATTCCTTGCCTTCGGTGACCAGCGCGCCGGCGCCAACCAGAGAATTTCTGCCGATTTTCGCGCCGTTCAGCACGATGGCGCCCATGCCGATCAGGCTGTTGTCACCGATCGTGCAGCCATGCAGCAAGGCGCGGTGGCCGATCGTGCAGCCTTCCCCGATCGTCAGCGGGAAGCCGGGATCGGTGTGCATGACAGTATGTTCCTGCACATTGGTGTCGGCGCCGATGACGATGGGCTCATTGTCGCCGCGGATGACGGCGCCGAACCAGAAGCCGGCATTGCGTCCGACCCTGACGTCGCCGATCAGCGTCGCATCGGGCGCGATCCAGTTCGAATCCGCATCGGCGAAGCTGGGCTCTGTTCCATCGATCGCATAAAGCGGCATTTCTGGTCTCCGAATCGTCTCAGCCTGGCAGCTCGGACCCTAGGAGACGGACCGTCCATGAGGCAATGGCAAGCACGACGACGCCCAGCGCCAAGGTCCACGCAATTGCCGTGCAGCCGCAGGACATCAGCGCCAACGTTGAAATGCGGCGCTGACGCCGGGCATCGATGGCATCATTGACCAGCATGAAGGGTCCGGCACAGGCCGTGGCGAGCAGCGAGCGCAAGACATGTGACGGCGACACATAGGGTTCGGTGAAGGCGACCTTGCGGCCCGACACCAGTTCCATAGCCGATCCGGCCAGCCCGCAGGCCGTCAACCCGACGGCAAAAGCAAAGAGTGTGAGTTCCAGCGGTCCCATCTTAACTTTCCATTTACCATGAAATTGCACAGTCGTTCCACGCAGGCTGCAAGAGCCGTGCCGTACGATGTGTGCCGCCCAGGGACACTGGAGGCGGACGGGCGGCCCGAGATCCGAGGACTGAGATGAAGCAGGCAGCGCTCGCCAACGAACTCACCGTGGTCGATTCCACGCTGATGAAGCGGGTGCTCTACGGATTCGCGGCGCTGGCCCTGCTTTCAGCAGCGATCAGCCTTGCAGGCAAATGGTTTGGCCATTCGATCGCCATGGCCGGATACACCGACGACGCAACGATGCACCAGGTGGTGATCGGCAACAATGTCATCACGGTCCCGGCCAACGCCATCCGTTTCGCCCAGGCCCGGCGCGACGGCATCGCCTCGCGGCTCGACCTCTATCTGCGCTATCCCCAGATGGACGGCTACAGCGAGGCCGCGCGGGATGATTTCAACCATACGGGGACAGCCAAAAGCATCGTCTTCCTGTCCTTCGAACAGCAGATGATGTCGCGTGACATGAGTGGCCGCTTCGCGCCGATCTACAGCGCGTTGATCACCCAACCCGGCATTGCCGGACCTGGCGGCACGATGATTTATGATTTTAACGAGAAATCAGGCTATCTGAACGAGGTGCTGGTTGTCGGCAATCGCCCCGGCAAGGAGCCGTTTGTGGCCCGTTGCCTGAGCGGACCGAGTGCCGACCAATCACTGGCGCCTTGCGAGCGCGACATCCAGGTCGGCGACCAACTCAGCCTCACCTATCGCTTCCCAAGGGAGTTTCTGGGCGATTGGCAGGCGCTCGACGCGGCAATCGCCACCGAAGCGGGGCGCGTTCTGAAGGCGGGACGCTAAGAACGCTTCAAGGGAACCGGCTGGCCGGCCGCATGGAGCCGACCGACCGCAAGATTTGCTGGCTCAGGCCAAATCGATGTCGAGAATTGCCATCGAAAAATTGTAGTCGCCGTCGTCCTCGTCCTTGAAGACGATGCCGAGGAATTCGTCGCCGACATAGACCTCGGCCGAATCGTCCTTGCGCGGCCGCGCCTTGACCTCGAGCTTGGGGTTCTGGAAGACGCGCTTGAAATAGGCGTCCAGCTTTCTGATTTCGTCCGGCTTCAACAGTCTTCTCCGATCATCGGGCTTGCTCGTTCGAACGCGCTTCTGGCACGTCGACAATGGCGATGTAAAGGCAAGCGGCCTGATAAGGCGAGACAACCGCCCGCTCCTGCCCGCGGCCGGAATCCGACAGCAGACGACGGCGCCGTGAAAATCAGATGTCGAAGCTGACGACCTGATCCATCGTCTGCGACGGCAGAAGCTGGTCCATCTGGCGCGACGGCTGATCGCAGCCGGTCTCGCCGACGACGCGGGCCGGCACGCCGGCAACTGTCTTGTTGTGCGGCACAGGCGACAGCACCACCGAGCCGGCGGCTATCTTCGAGCAATGGCCGATTTCGATGTTGCCGAGGATCTTGGCGCCGGCGCCGATCAGCACGCCGTAGCGGATCTTGGGGTGGCGGTCGCCACCGGCCTTGCCGGTGCCGCCCAGCGTCACGCCATGCAGGATCGACACGTCATCCTCGATGACAGCGGTCTCGCCGACCACGAGGCCGGTGGCATGGTCGATGAAGATGCCCTTGCCGATGCGGGCGGCCGGGTTGATGTCGGTCTGGAACACCGAAGACGAGCGGCTCTGCAGGTAGAGCGCGAAATCCTTGCGCCCCTGATTCCACAGCCAATGCGCCAGCCGATGGGTCTGGATGGCGTGGAAACCCTTGAAATAGAGCACAGGCATGATGAAGCGATCGCAAGCCGGATCGCGATCGTAATAGGCCTGGATGTCGACACGCACCGTCGTCGGCCACTCCTTGTCGTCGGCCAGCATGGACTTGAAGGTCTGGCGGATGAGGTCGGAGCCGATGTCCTGGTGCGCCAGCCGCTCGGCCAGCCGGTGAATGACTGCTTCTTCCAGGCTGTCCTGGTTGAGGATGGTCGAATAGAGGAATGCAGCGAGCAGCGGGTCGCGGTTGACAGCCTCCATGGCCTCGTCGCGGATCGAACGCCAGATCGGATCGACCGGCTTCAATGCGCTGTGTCGGGAAATGCTGATGCTGTTCATCGCCGTCTCGTCCTGCGTCCTGCCTGGCTTGCCTGTTGTGCCTGTTGCCAAGCCGCACATATAAGCCAGATCATAGCACGATTGAACTCAATTTTCCTTAGTGCTTTGTCAAATGGATTTGGTTCGCGGGAATTCAAGCAGCCATGGAAAACGAACCCTTGATCGACGACGCGCTGAAAAGCGAGCTTTCGGCTCTCTACCGGGCGCCAGGCCGCCACTATCATAACCTTTCCCATATCGAGGCAATGCTGGCGCTCGCTGGCGACTGTCGAGAATTGCTCGGCGACCCCGAGGCGATCGAAGCGGCGATCTGGTTCCACGATGCCATCTACGACAGCAAGGCCAAGGACAATGAGGCGCAAAGTGCGGCCCTTGCCGAGAAAAAGCTGGCGGGCCGCGCAAATCCTTCACGCCTTAACCGCATCTCGGCAATGATCGTCGCCACCGCCACGCACCAGGTGCCGCCGTTCGAAGACGCGGCGGCCACACGGGACGCAAGTCTTTTCCTGGATATGGACCTGTCGATCCTGGGAGCCGCGCCGGACGCCTTCGACGCCTATGAGCGCGCCGTGCGGCGCGAGTATCACTGGGTGGAGGAGCCGATGTGGCGAGCCGGACGCAGTGCGGTCTTGAAGAGCTTCCTCGCCCGCCCGCATATCTTCCACACTGAAGAGTTTCGCCAGCGCTGCGAACCGCAGGCCAGGGAAAACATGACGCGGTCATTGCAGGCCCTGCAAAGCCCTTTGTGATCTTCGCCGGTGGCGCGCTTGCATGTCGCCCTATCCGGCCACGGGCGTTGCATCGAACAATGCACCGAGAAACGCCTGAACAAGCGAGCGCTGGGCGTCGGTCTTGCGATAGGCGACGCGGTGTATGGAACTGAACGAATAGGCCCTTGGCTTGATGGCCCGCATGTCTCCGGCCGCGACCCAGGGATCGGCAAAATGGCACGGCAGAAAGCCGATGAAGTTGCCCGACAGGATCAGCATCAACTGCGCTTCCATGTGCACGACCGATGCACTCGCCTTGGGATGGCCGACCAGGTAGAGGTCGTCGAAATGTCGATAGCTGCGCACCGAGAACCGCGCGGCATCGACGGCGCCTTGATCGATCCTTGAATCGGGCATCGCAAAGAGCGGATGCCGGCGGCCGCAATAGAGAAGATGCGGTTCGCCGCAATAGTCGCGATAGACAACCCCAGGCGCTTTCTGCGACAGCGGCCCGATGACAACGTCGCGACCGCCATCGGCAACTTGTTGCTCGAGTTCGGACGGCGTACCCACCGAAAGGTCGATGAAGACGTCGGAATCGGGCCCCATGAAGCGGCTGAGCGCGTGCTGGATACCCAGTTCGCCACTGGTGAAGACCCCATCCGACGTGCCGACCCGCAAGCGGCCCGACAGGCTGCCGCTGGCTGCATTGATGCGATGTCCGAAATCGTCAAGGTCGCGGAACAGCCTCTGCGCCGCATCGTAGGTTGCCTGTCCAACCTCGGTCAGGCGGAATTGCTTGCGCCCGCGATGGCAGAGTTGGGCACCGATGCGTTTCTCCAGCTCCGCCAGATGCGTGCTCAGCGTCGGCTGTGACAGGTTGAGCGTGATTTGCGCAGCGGCGAACCCGCCTGAATCGGCCAGCGCCACGAAAACGCGCAGCAGGCGGATATCGATATTGTCCAGCCGGCGCATGCCATTCCCCATGATGCACAGAACGATACATCGATGTTATTCGATGTATCGTTCTAAATAAACTCATTTACATCAATGTCAGAAATCGCGAGCCTGTACGGAACAAAATTGGGGAACAATCATGAAACCGTTACTCGGCACCGCCTTGTCCGCAGCCCTGCTGCTCGCCAGTTCGCAGCTCGCCCTCAGCGCCGACCAGATCCGCATCCTGGCGCCGACATGGCTGGGATTTGCGCCTGTCCATATCGCCAGCGACCTTGGCTGCTTCACCGCCAAGGGCCTTGATGTCAGCATCAAGTTCGAGGATGACCTGACCAACGTCATGGCGGCGATGGCGCGCGGCAACATCGAGATGCAGATGCGCTCGGTCGGCGAATATCAGGGCCGCCCGCGCGACGCCTCGACGCCCGGCATCATCATCGGCACGATCGACGAATCCGTCGGTGGCGACGGCGTCATCACCGATGACAAGATCAAGTCGGTTGCCGATCTCAAGGGCAAGGTTGTCGCGGCCGAGCCCAACATCCCCTCGCGCCTGCTGTTGCAGATGGAGCTGAAGCAGGCGGGCCTGTCGCTGAAGGATCTGCAGATCAAGGACATCGCGACGGCCGATACGGGTGCGGTTTTCGTCGATGAATCGATCGCGGCGATCGCGACCTACGAACCGTTCATGTCGCAGGCGCTGAAGGCCTCGACCCGCACCGGTGCCCGCATGCTGATCTCGTCCAAGGATCATCGCGGCATCATCATCGACGCGATCATCGCCCGCAACGACGACTTCAAGGCGAACCCCGACAAATACGCAAAATTCCTCGGCTGCATCTATGAGGCGGTCGATTTCATCAAGGCCGAGCCGGAAAAATTCGCCGACATGGCGTCCAAGCATTTCGGCCTGACGCCTGCCGAAGTGACCGACATCGTCAACTCCAGCCTGTCCTACACGACGCTTGCAGAATCCCTGGCCTACATGGGCAAGCCGGGAGAAAAAGGCACGTTGCACGGGATATTCGACACGGTGATGGATCTAAACCTGGAGAACGGCGCCGCCGACAACAGACTGGTGGCGGCCGACCAGATCGACAATTCGGCGATCAACAAGATCCCGGCGAAATAGCGGGCGCGCGGCCGGGCCGGCAGCTTGTCTCGGCTGTCGGCAGCGATGTCATTCCGGCTCGCGCCGGTGACGGCCGTTCTTTCGATCATCCGGGGATAATGATTTGTTCAGCAGCCTGTTCGTCTTCCGCGGTCGCGGATCGCCGATGCTGGAGTTCGCCGTCAGTGTCGCTGCGGCTGCGCTCGTTATTGCCCTGTGGGAGCTGGCGGCGCGCGCGGGCATCATCGCGCCGCAGTTCCTGCCGTCGCCGAGCCGCGTCGTCGTCGCGCTGTGGACGATGCTGACCGAGCAGAACCTGCTCTGGCACGTAGCGGTCTCGACCACCCGTGTCTGGATCGCGTTCCTGCTGGCCGCCGTCATGGCGATCCCGATCGGCATCATGATGAGCAGCTACCGGATCGTCGGCGCCGCCCTGGAGCCGATGATCGATTTCATCCGCTACCTGCCGGTCCCCGCACTCGTGCCGCTGTCCATCATCTGGTTCGGCGTCGGCGAGGAGACCAAGATCTTCCTGCTCTGGCTGGGGACGTTCTTCCAGCTCGTGCTGCTCGTCGCCGACGACATGCGGCGCGTGCCGCAGGAGTTCGTCGAGGTCGCGCGCACCGTCGGCGCCAATTCGAGGCAAGTCATGGTCGACGTCGCCCTGCGCTGGATGGGGCCGACGCTGCTCGACAATCTGCGCATCACGCTCGGCTGGTGCTGGACCTATCTGATCATCGCCGAGATCGTCGCCGCCGATTCCGGCATCGGCTACGTGATCTGGACGGCCCGGCGCTTCGTCAAGACGCCTGAGGTCATGGCCGGCGTCGTCGTCATCGGGCTGATCGGCCTTGTCACCGACCAGCTTTTGCGCCTGCTTCACCGCCGGCTGTTCCGGTATCTGTGAGGAGCATGACATGACCGGATATGTTCAATTCGTCGACACGGCCAAGTCCTTCGGCCCCGTCGATGTCGTGCGAAACACCAGTCTTGGCCTCGAGCGCAATTCGCTGGTCGTTTTTCTCGGCCCATCGGGCTGCGGCAAGACCACCTTGATGCGCATGGTCGGTGGCCTCGACGAACCGAGTTCGGGCTCGATCCTGCTTGGCGGGGAAAAGGTGGTCAGGCCGGACCGTCGGCGCGGCATGGTGTTCCAGTCCTATTCGTCGTTTCCCTGGCTGACTGTCAAAAACAACATTGCCTTCGGCATGCGCTACAGGAAGGACCTTGGTGCCACCGAAAGAGCCGAGCGTATCAGCCATTATCTCAAGCTGTTCGGGCTCGCAGACTTTGCCGACTCCTATCCAAACCGTATCTCGGGAGGCATGCGCCAGCGCGTGGCCATAGCCCGCACGCTCGCCGCGGGTTCGGACGTGCTGTTGATGGACGAGCCCTTCGGCGCGCTCGACGCGCTGACGCGCGAGCGGCTTCAGGTCGAGCTGCGGCAGATCCAGATCCGCGAGGAAAAGACCATCATCTTCGTCACCCACGACGTCGAAGAAGCCGTATTTCTCGCCGACCGGATCATCCTGTTCTCGCGCCGTCCAGCCTCGATCGTCGCCGATATCGACGTGGCGGCAGAGCTTGGCCCGGACCGGCCGCTGGAGATTCGCGAAACCCAGAAATTCTTCGAGCTGCGCAACAAGGTCCTGCATCTGATCCGCAACGAAACCGGAGTGGTCGTATGAGCCTCTCCTTTTCCGGAAAGACGGTCGTGATCACCGGAGCGAGCCGAGGCATCGGGCTCGGCATCGCCAAGGGCTTCGCCCAGGCCGGCGCCAGCCTGCACCTCATTGCCAACGACGCGGCCGTGCACGAACGGGCCCACGACTTGGGCGCCACAGGCACGGAGGCCGACATCGCCGACCGCGAGGCGGTCGGCGCGGCCCTCGAACCGATCTCCCGGATCGACGTGCTCATCAACAATGCCGGCCTCGAGCTGATGACGCCGATCACCGACAGCAGCGACGAGGCCGAAGCCGCCTTCCGGCGCATCATCGAGATCAACGTCATCGGCACGGCGCTTGTCACCGCGCGCGCCTTGCCGCGCATGCAGGCGGGCGCTTCGATCATCAACACCGCCTCGATCTGGGGCCGCGTCGCCGAAGCGCGGTTCGGCGCCTACGTCGCCTCCAAGCACGCCATCATCGGCCTGACGAAAACCTGGGCCAAGGAACTTGGATCGAGGGGCATCCGCGTCAATGCGGTCTGTCCGGGATGGGTCCGCACGGAAGCATCGATGCGCTCGCTTGGCCGGATGGCCGAGCAAGGCGCCGTCAGTGAAGCAGCACTGCTCGAAGACATCGTTGGCGCGCAAGCCCTGCCCGGCCTGATGGAGCCGGCCGACATGGCCGGCACCTATCTGTTCCTGGCGTCGGATCTCGCGGCCAACATCACCGGGCAGTCGCTCGGCGTCGACAGGGGAGAAGTGCCTTGGTAACTCCATTGCACGGAAAACGCGCGCTGGTCACCGGTGCGGCCAGCGGCATCGGCCGCGCGACCGCGCTCGCCTTACGGGACGCCGGAGCCATGGTTCTCGGCTTCGATCTCAAGGCATCTGAAGGCGATATCCCGATCCTTGCCTGCGACCTTGCCAATGAGGCCGACATCATTGCCGCGGTCAAGCAGGGCGCGCAACGGATCGGCGGCTACGACATCCTGGTCAACAATGCCGGCATCCTGCAGGAAGCACCGCTTGGCGCGATTTCGCTCGACCATGTCGACCGCATGTTTGCCGTCAATGTGCGCGGCGCCATCATCGTGTCGCGGGAAGTCCTGCCGTACCTTCCCGATGGCGGCCGCATCATCAACATCGCCTCCGAGCTTGCCTATCTCGGCCGGGCGAGCGCCTCGGTCTATTGCGCGACCAAGGCCGCATTGCTCGGCCTGACCCGATCCTGGGCGCGCGAACTTGCGCCTCGCATACTGGTCAACGCCGTGGCGCCGGGGCCAACCGACACGCCGCTTCTCGGTTTCGAGGCGCTGAACGAGAGCCAGCGCGCGCTTGAAACAACACACCCGCTGGGGCGGATCGGCCGCCCGGATGAGATAGCCTCCGCGGTGGTCTTCCTTGCCGGCCCCGGCGCCACCTTCTTCACCGGACAATGCCTGGGCGCCAATGGTGGCGCGGCGATGCTTTGAAACGAGATGATCATGAAAGACCGAGTTTTCCTCGCTGAACTGCCATGGCCCGAAGCCGAGAAGCGGATCGCCGGCGGCGCTCCCATCTTCCTGCCGCTCGGCTCGACCGAACAGCACGGCCACCACATGGCGATGAACGTCGATGTTGTGCTTCCCACCGCCATCGCCGAGACGGTGGCGAAGCAGGTTGGCGGCCTCGTCGCGCCGACCATTGCCTACGGCAACCGCTCGCAGCCGAGAACAGGCGGCGGCCCGGCCTTCCCCGGCACGATCAACATCACGGCGCATACGTTTTCGCTGCTGGTCAAGGATGTGATCTGCGATCTCTATCGCCAGAAGGTCCGGCGCATCGTCGTCCTCAACGGCCACTACGAGAACATCGGCCCGTCGATCGAAGGCATCGAACTGGCGCTCGACGCCATCGGCCGCGAGCGTGCGGCGGATCTGACGATCCTGCGCATCGATCATTGGGAAATGGTGCGCACAGAGACGCTGGCGAAAGTGTTCCCCGACGGTTATCCCGGCATCGAGCTGGAACATGCGAGCGTCATCGAAACCTCGATGATGCTGGCGCTGCGTCCCGAGCTCGTCGACCTCGGCAAGGCACTGCATGACGGCCCGGCGCAGTTCAGGCCATATGATCGCTATCCCAAGCCGGCAGAGGAAGTGCCGCCATCCGGCGTGCTGTCGCTGACCGAGGGCTCATCGGCCGAAAAAGGCCGGTGGCTGCTCGACGACTGCGAGACCCGCATTGCGGAAATCGTCAAACGCGAATTCTTCTGAGGTGCCGACACCATGAGCAGCAATTTCTTCCAGCCGATCGACGCCTCCGCCGTGCCTCGCTTCGCCGGACTTTCGACCTTCATGAGACTGCCGGCCGTGGCAAGCGCGGAAGGGCTCGACATCGCGCTCGTCGGCATACCGTGGGACGGCGGCACCACCAATCGAGCCGGTGCGCGGCATGGCCCGCGCGAGATCCGCAACCAGTCGAGCCTGATGCGACGCGCCCATCACGTCTCGGGGACCGAGCCATTCAGCATCGCCAATGTCGCCGATGTCGGCGATCTCTCGGTCAATCCGATCAACCTGCTGGACGGGCTGAAGCGCATCGAGGACGGCATCGCGGCGATCGTGGCAGTGGGCGCCATTCCGCTTGCAGCGGGCGGCGATCATCTGACGACGTTACCGGTGTTGCGCGCCGTAGCCCGCAAGGCGCCCGTCGGCATGATCCATTTCGACGCGCACTCCGACACCAATGACCGTTATTTTGGCGACAATCCCTATACGCATGGCACGCCGTTCCGCCGCGCCATCGAAGAGAGACTGCTCGATCCCAAGCGCGTCGTCCAGATCGGCATCCGCGGCTCGATATACGAACCCGGCGAACATGACTGGGCGGTCGCTCAGGGCATCCGTATCATCTACATGGAGGAGTTCGTCAGGCGAGGCGCGGCCAGCGTCATGGAAGAGGCGCGCGGCATCGTTGGAAACAATCCTGTTTATGTCACCTTCGACATCGACTGCATCGACCCATCGATGGCCCCCGGGACCGGTACGCCCGAGTTAGGCGGCTTCACCACCCGCGAGGCCCAGGAAATGGTCCGCCTGCTCGATGGATTGACCATTGTAGGCGCCGACGTCGTGGAGGTGGCGCCGCCTTTCGACCTAGGTGGAATGACGGCGCTCGCCGGCGCGACGATGATGTTCGAGCTGCTGTGCGTGATGGCGAAGTCGGTTCAAGCAGCGAGAGCGCCGGACTGAGCACAAGTATCAAATCCGCCTGATGCATCGCCGTCCGCTCAAAGCGGATTCTCGGCATAGAACTCCAGCACGCGCTGCTTGAAGGTCTTGTCCCCGACGGCCAGCATATGATCCCGGCCATCGATGTGAAAGGCGCTGGCGTTCGGCATCAACGCTGCAAGCTCATCGGGCGAGCCGCCAATGTCGTCGGTCGTTCCGACGGCGACAAGCGTCGGCTGGGCGATGCGGGCGATATCCTGCTCGCTCAGCAATTCGCGCGATTTGGCGATGCAAGCGGCCAAGGCACGGCGATCGCTGCGGGTCTGGTCGGCGAAGGCGCGAAACGACCGGCCGCGCGGATGGCTGGTGGCGGCCGGATCATCGGCAAGCAGGGCGGCGGCGATCGGATCCCAATCGCCGACACCGTCGACCATGCCGATGCCGAGACCGCCGAAGACCAGCGTCGCCACCTTGTCCGGATCGGACAGCGCCATGAATGCCGCGATGCGCGCACCCATCGAATAGCCCATGACATGAGCGCGCTCGATGCCGAGATGGCCGAGCAAGGCGGCGGCATCGGAAGCCATCTTGACCGGCGTGTAGTCGGCCTCCTCATAGCTCTTCGACGACGAGCCGTGGCCGCGATTGTCGAAGGCGATGGCGCGGTAGCCGGCACCGTTCAGCGTCTTGAACCAGCCGGGCGACACCCAGTTGACATAATGGCTCGAGGCGAAGCCATGGATCATCAGCACCGGATCGCCCTCGCCCGATTCCGGCTGGCGGTCGAGGAAGGCAAGGTCGAAGCCGTCATGGGTGAAAAACTGCATCTGCGATCCCGCCTGCGTGCTCAACCGCCACCGCCATTGGGCGCATCGCCATTGTCGGCTGGTGGCATGCCGGGGCCGGATACCGTGCCCACGGCCGGATGGCGCAAAAGGTCGCCATACTCGATGCCGTTCCTGGCGGCGGTGCCGGCCTTGAGCTCGAGCACGAAGCGCACCGGTACACCGGGCGAAATGACGGCGTCCGATTGCGGCTCGCCGTGCTTGACCGCCCGGATCTTGCCATCCTGGCCGACGAAAATCAGATCGAGCGGCATTGGCGTGTTGTGCATCCAGAAGCCGACCTGCTGCTGGACCTCGAAGACGAACAGCATGCCGTGGTTGTCCGCCATGTCCTGGCGGTACATCAAGCCGGCCTCGCGCTCCGCGGCGGTGTCGGCGACTTCGATGGAAAAAGAGCGATCACCGCCTTTCGTCACCACGACCAATGGCGTCGGATCGGCCGGAAGGATCATCGCCCGGCTGTCCGCCGAGGTCGGCTTTTCGGAATAGAAGTAACCACCGGCGGCGGCGATGAAGGCAATCGCGCACATCGCGCCCGCGGTCAGCCAGTTCCTGTAAGCCATTCGAAATCCTCGGCCGGAAACGCCCTAGTGCGAGACCGGCAAGGTCCCCATATCGGGGTGAATTTCGGCGGCCATAAGGCCTTTGTCGCCGCGTCCGAAACGAACCAGCACGACCTGCCCCGGCCGAAGCTCGGTGATACCGTAGCGGCGCAAGGTCTCCATATGGACGAAGATGTCCTCGGTGCCCTCGCCGCGGGTGAGAAAACCAAACCCCTTGGTGCGGTTGAACCATTTCACCAGGGCGCGTTCGAGACCGCTCTCAGGCGTCACCGCGACATGGGTGCGCTGCTCCTGCATCTCGGCCGGGTGGACCGCGGTGGTGACGTCCATAGAGAGCACCCGGAAGGCCTGCAATCCGCGGTCGCCATGTTTGACGCGGCAGACCACGCGTGCGCCCTCCAGGGCCGTCTGAAAGCCATCCCTTCGAAGACATGTCACATGGAGGAGGATATCGCCGGAAATGCCGTCATCCGGCAAAATGAAACCATAGCCCTTGGCCACATCGAACCACTTGATGGCGCCGGCTATTTCGAGCAAGTCCGCGGCATCGCCGCCTTCGTCACGCTGCAAGGCGTCGCCGAGGGGTCCGTCCCGCCCCGTCAAAGAGGCCTTTTCCCCCATAAGAATGCCCCCTTTTTTCAAGAACACCGCAACTGATTCTTGCCAACAGATTAACACTGCGGCTTCCGGTCTGTGCAAGACCTGCCGTGCCTTTTTTCACGGTTCATTTGGGCAATACCGGATTTGTTCTTTGCCGGCATTGCGCACCGCCGCACGATTGCCCTTTGACAGGGCCGACCCTATGTTGCGCCGCAACGCAATTTATCGAGGAAATCACATGCGCTATCTGCACACCATGATCCGCGTCACCGACGTCGATGCCTCGCTCGACTTCTACTGCAACAAGCTCGGCCTCAAGGAAGTGCGCCGCTACGAAAACGAGCAAGGCCGCTTCACGCTGATCTTCCTCGCGGCCTCCGAAGACGAGCAAAGCGGCATCGCCGACAAGGCACCGCTGGTCGAACTGACCTACAATTGGGATCCGGAAGACTACAAGGGCGGACGCAATTTCGGCCACCTCGCCTACGAGGTCGACGATATCTACGCCACCTGCCAGCACCTGATGGACAATGGCGTCATCATCAACCGGCCGCCGCGCGACGGCAACATGGCTTTCGTCAAGTCGCCGGACGGCATCTCGATCGAGCTTCTGCAGAAAGGCCCGGCCAAGGCCAAGGCGGAGCCCTGGGCTTCGATGGCGAACACCGGAAGCTGGTAGCCGATCACGCTGTCTTGAGCGGACAATACCAGGCTGACGGCCCAGTACCGTTTGGTTTTTCAGGGGCGGCGCCTATCTGTCTGGCTGAGGCGCCAGGCTTGGGCCGGCGCCCAGCCATGCAACAGGCGCTTGCCCAGGAGAATTCATGCCGACCAGCCATGCCGACGTCACCACCGAACATGCCAGCCGCTACCTGCAGCAGCTGTGCAAGCACTGGGCGCACAAATTCCCGGTCGAGTTCGATCCCACCCACGGCACCATCGATCTCTCAATGGGCCGTACCGTCATGGATGCCGATGCGGCGACACTGCATATCACGGTGTCGACTGACGAAGCAGGATCGATCGAGCGCCTGGAAGGCGTTGTCGCCGATCACATCAAGCGCTTTGCTTTCCGCGAAGAACTGACCTTCGACTGGAAATCCGCTCCGGCAGCTTAGGCGGCGACTTACTTCCCACCGGCCGGAGCGGCCATCTCCAGCAGCGCCTGCACCGAGCGCCAGTTGCGCGCGGTACCCGGCACTTTCAGCGTGCGCGGGATCAGCCCGGCAAACACCGATTTGCCCAGCCCGTCCGGCGCGTGCAAGTAGAGCACATCGCCCTTGATCTCGAAGCGTTCGGGGCCGGTGCACTTTTCGGTCAGTCGCGCCACCTCGTCCGCTGTCGGCTCGCGCTCCAGCACATAGGCATGCAGCTTGGTATGGTCCCCGGCAACTTCCGGGTAAGGGTTTTCGTTCACCAGCCGCTCGAACCAGGAAAGATCGCGCACCATGATGCGCGAATAAAAACCCCATTTCTTCTCGAAGGCTGCTTCGATCTGTTTCGCCAGTGTCGCTGCGTCGCCCTTCTTCGCCCGGAACACGGCATTGCCGCTCTGCACGTAGGTGGCGACATCGGAAAAGCCGAGATCCTCGAAGAACGACCGCAGCTCCGCCATTTTGACGATGCGGTTGCCGCCGACATTGATGCCGGAAAACAGCGCGACGAAGATTTTTCCTGCCTCCTTGCCGCTCATATGATGAAACCGGCCAATGTCTCGTTGTCGGTGATGTCCTGATACTGGACGCCCTCGGCCTCGAACTTCGCCTTGAGCAGATCGAAATTGCGGCGGTCCTTGGTTTCGATGCCGATCAGCACCGAACCGAAATTGCGCGCCGATTTCTTCAGATATTCGAAACGGGCGATGTCGTCGTCGGGCCCGAGCAGTTCGAGGAAGTCTCGCAGCGCGCCGGGCCGCTGCGGAAAGCGGATGATGAAGTATTTCTTCAGCCCCTCGAAGCGCAGCGCCCGTTCCTTTACGTCCGGCAGCCGCTCGAAATCGAAATTGCCGCCCGAAACCACGGCAACGATGGTCTTGCCCCTGATCTCCTTCTTGGAGAAATCCTTGAGCGCATCGATCGCCAGCGCGCCAGCCGGCTCCAGCACGACGCCTTCGACGTTGAGCATTTCGATCATGGTGGCGCAGAGCCGGTTTTCCGGGATCAGCCGCACCGTTTCGGCCGGAAAATCCTTGAGATGACGCAACGGCTCGCGGCCGATCTCGGCCACCGCGGCGCCATCGACGAAATTGTCGACCTTGGCGAGCTTGAGCCGTTTTCCCGCCGCAAGACTTTCGCGCAGGCTCGGCGCGCCTGCCGGTTCGCAGAAGACGAAGCGTGCTTCCCTGCCCTGATCGGCGAAATAATGGGTGACGCCCGCGGCAAGTCCGCCACCGCCGACCGGGAGCATGACGATATCGGGCATGCGGGCGCCCGGCATCTGGTCCGCGATCTCGTAGGCGACGGTTGCCTGGCCCTCAATAATGTCCTTGTGATCGAAGGGCGGCACCATATGGGCGCCGGAACTGCCGGTGAATTCCAGGGCCGCGCGATAGCAG
>NZ_RZTF01001190.1:0-224 GCF_004023175.1 Mesorhizobium sp. M7A.F.Ca.MR.362.00.0.0 | reverse complement strand
CATAAAACATATCGTTATTGCTGGTTGTAAAACACAGCATTGCATAGATACAGCCGTTAGAACAGCCACTGTCAATGGCTTTGACGTTACATTAGTAGGCGACGCTCATTCAACAACAGACAATGATTTTTTACGTGCAGAACAAATTATAAATCACCATAATGATACTCTTCATGGCCATTACAATGTTGATCACTTTTCAATTGTCAGGAATTCAGTGGAAG
>NZ_RZTF01001189.1:0-224 GCF_004023175.1 Mesorhizobium sp. M7A.F.Ca.MR.362.00.0.0 | reverse complement strand
CGGCTTATCTGAACGCCTAATCAGGCTGTTTGAAATAACAGGTTTAGCAGATATTATCGACATTAACAGTAAGATTGAAGGTGGGATTAAATGAGCCAGCATTTTGAATACATTGAAATGAAAATCCCTTCAAAACCAGAGTATGTAGGTATCATTCGGTTAACCCTTTCCGGAATTGCGAGCAGAATGGGATTTAATTACGATGAGATTGAGGACTTGAAAAT
>NZ_RZTF01001188.1:0-224 GCF_004023175.1 Mesorhizobium sp. M7A.F.Ca.MR.362.00.0.0 | reverse complement strand
CACTAATTGGAGGTGCAATAATTGGAGTTGGTGTTGGTCTAATGCTGCGATATAAGACAAGCACTGGAGGAACTGACTTACTAGCTGAAATTATTTCTGAAACTTTTTCGTTAAATATTGCACTTGTAATCATACTGATAGATGGAATTATTGTGTTGGCATGTCTGGCTTTATTAAAATTAGATACCTTCATTTATTCATGTATAGCTATTACCTCTGTGGGT
>NZ_RZTF01001187.1:0-224 GCF_004023175.1 Mesorhizobium sp. M7A.F.Ca.MR.362.00.0.0 | reverse complement strand
TTTAACGACTGTTTGATTAATGGGAACGCCGCACTTTTCTAAGATGACTAAACCTAATAAAACAGCCCCTGTGCTTACGAAGAAAGTTAATCCTCCATCGAGCATTTGTTCAATTGGCATCCTGGGTGAAATGTTACCCGCTACGAATGATTTAAAAGGAATCGTTTCGTACATTTTCTATCTCCTTTTCTAAATGAAAATCACGACAGTGCTCATTTATACAC
>NZ_RZTF01001186.1:0-224 GCF_004023175.1 Mesorhizobium sp. M7A.F.Ca.MR.362.00.0.0 | reverse complement strand
CACCGAACTCTGATGCGATTTCGTATTTCATTTGATCTAGAGCTTCAGATACTCCTGGTACTAAAAGGTTGTTAGATGAATTGTTGTTTGCCATTGTGTTTCCAGCTCCTTGTAAATTAGTTTTTTTTTGGTTGGACCAGCTGGATTTGCACCAGCAAGTAAGAGAATCTTACTACCGCTTGGTATGGCCCAATGCTTTGTCGCTGCTTGTAATCTTATTATGG
>NZ_RZTF01001185.1:0-224 GCF_004023175.1 Mesorhizobium sp. M7A.F.Ca.MR.362.00.0.0 | reverse complement strand
TACCTCATTGTTTTTAAAATTTCTTTTGGGCTGGAGCGGTCAATTGAGAAGGCTCCAAGTTTTTTAAAGTATGGAAACTGCTTCAGTCCCTGTTCATGCATCATGATATACATATCCTGCTGAATAACAGTCTTCGTCAGCTGATAGTAGATGAGCCCATCCCACCAGGAAGAGTGGTTGCAGACAAAAATGCAAGGAAAGGCCGGCAGTTTACTAGATTCTTG
>NZ_RZTF01001184.1:0-224 GCF_004023175.1 Mesorhizobium sp. M7A.F.Ca.MR.362.00.0.0 | reverse complement strand
GATCAGGCACGGGCCAGGGCGTTGGATGGCATCCGCCAGCGCTGCCTGCGGATCGGCGGCGGCGTTTAAATCACAGGTGTCCAGGCCGAAACCGGCGGCGATTTTCAGAAAATCGGTACGCTTAGGATAGGCGGCGGCAAAAATGCGCTGCTGGTAAAACAGGGTTTGCTGCTGATGCACCAGCCCCAGCGCCTGATTGTTCATCAGGATAATTTTCACGTCCA
>NZ_RZTF01001183.1:0-224 GCF_004023175.1 Mesorhizobium sp. M7A.F.Ca.MR.362.00.0.0 | reverse complement strand
GATCAAGAAACTTCTGGGGTGATTTGGGGATATGTAGACGCAGATGGAAGAATGTCTGAACTAATTTTAGGAGAAGATGGCCGTATTCCTGATTGGGTCCTAATGGCTTGGAAAGAACGTATGGGTATTGATACTGAAATTGTAACAGAGGAGGAAATCAAGGCATTCGGCGATAGTCTTACAAGGGGCTCTGGAGGTAATGGCACATCATACCCTAGTGTACT
>NZ_RZTF01001182.1:0-224 GCF_004023175.1 Mesorhizobium sp. M7A.F.Ca.MR.362.00.0.0 | reverse complement strand
TGGTTGCGCCGGCCCGGGGACTTGGCGTGGCTGGCAACCCGTTCGCCCTTGTAGAAGGCTTCCACAGTGCGATCGGCGATGCGGACATCGACGAGCTCGCGGATCAGGCGATAGGGCACCGAATACCAGTTGCCGTCGACTTCGACATGATAGTCGGGCGCCACCCGACAGCGTTTCCATAGGGCGAAGGCATAAGGCTCGGCCGGCAGACGTCTCAGCGCCGG
>NZ_RZTF01001181.1:0-225 GCF_004023175.1 Mesorhizobium sp. M7A.F.Ca.MR.362.00.0.0 | reverse complement strand
CAGCTTCTCCTGATGATGATATGGTTTTAAAATACCTGTCATGCTGCTGAATGGAAGCGGTAAAGAAATATTCATATACCCCTCTCCATTTGAACGATACACTGAATAAAGAGCGGTAAAAATGGTTTCGTTTTTTTCATTTGTTCTAATCCAGGCACGTACTCTTTCCCTTCCGTCTTTTTTCGAATGAACACCTTTTATCTTGCTGTACATCCTATACCAGTC
>NZ_RZTF01000117.1:5242-16450 GCF_004023175.1 Mesorhizobium sp. M7A.F.Ca.MR.362.00.0.0 | reverse complement strand
ATTGCTTGGCTTCCCGAACGACGAACGGTGAAGGCCCGGTCCGCCTTCGGGCGGATCAAAAGGTCCAGTGGACCTTTTTAAAGGGCCGAACGCCCGAACGGTCCGGAGCGACAGCGAAGGGCCGGACAGCGGGCGCTAGCTCCTCGCCGGCCCAACATCAGATCAACGACTTCGCGTCAAGCAACTGGAGCCAGATGCCCATGACGAAAACAACGATCCCGGTCCATCTCGACATCAACGGCGACCTTCACGGGCTCGACATCGAGCCGCGTGTGACGCTGCTCGACGCCCTGCGCGACCGGCTCGGCCTGACCGGAACCAAGAAGGGCTGCGACCACGGCCAGTGCGGCGCCTGCACCGTGCATGTCGACGGCGAGCGCGTGCTGGCCTGCCTGACGCTGGCCGCACAAGCCGAAGGCCGCACCATCACCACCATAGAGGGGCTTGCACGGGAGGGCGAAATGCATCCCGTGCAGGCTGCCTTCCTCGAACAGGACGCCTTCCAGTGCGGCTATTGCACGCCGGGCCAGATCATGTCGGCGGTCGCCTGCATCCGTGAGGGCCATGCCGGCTCCGACGGCGAGATCCGCGAATACATGGCCGGCAATCTCTGCCGCTGCGGCGCCTATCCGCACATCGTCGCCGCCATTCGCCAAGCCGCCTTGGAGGTCGCATCATGAGGGATTTTTCGTATGTGCGCGCCAACTCGGTCGATGCGGCACGCCAAGCGGCCGCCCTGCCCGGCGCCATGCTCTTGGCCGGCGGCACCACGCTGGTCGATCTCGCCAAATGCGGCGTCGCCGAGCCCGAGACGCTGGTCGACATCGCTCATCTCAAGGGGTTGGACAGCATCGAGGTGAACGAACGCGGCGCCACCATCGGCGCGCTGGCCAGGATGAGCCATGTCGCCGACCATGCCGACATCAAGAGCCGCTTTCCTGCGGTGTCGGAAGCCCTGTGGCAGGCGGCTTCCGCGCAGATCCGCAACATGGCGACCATCGGCGGCAATCTGATGCAGCGCACGCGCTGCCCCTATTTCCGTGATCCCGGGAATTTCTCCGCTTGCAACAAGCGGGAACCCGGCAGTGGCTGTTCGGCCATAGGCGGCGTCACCAGGGGCCACGCCGTGCTCGGCGCCAGCGACGCCTGCATCGCCATGTATCCAGGCGACCTCGCCGTGGCGCTGGTCGCCTTCGACGCAACAGTCCATCTCGGCGAGCGTCAGATCCCGGTCGACGATTTTTTCCTGCTGCCCGGCACCACGCCGGATAGAGAACATGCGATCGAACCGGGCGAGATGATCACCGCCATCGAGATCCCCGGCTCGTCCTCTGCCCGGCGTTCGACCTACCTGAAAATCCGCGACCGGCAGTCCTATGAATTCGCGGCGGCAAGTGCCGCTGTCGGCATAGAGTTCGAACCCGACGGCCGAACGATCCGCGATTTGCGGGTGGCGCTTGGCGGCATCGCGACCAAGCCGTGGCGGGCGCGAGCCGTTGAGGCAGCCTTGATAGGCAACGCGCTGGAGCCGGACGCAGTCCGCGCCGCCAGCCTGCTCGCAGTCGAAGGCGCCGTTGATCACGGCGCCAACCACTACAAGATCGAACTGGCGCCGCGCGTCGTCGCCCGCGCCATCCTCAAATTGGGAGAGACGGCATGACCGTTCACAACATCAGGCATGGAGCGTCCGACGGCGCTTTTGCCGAAGCCGTCGGCGGCCGGCTGTCGCGCGTCGACGGCCCGGCCAAAATCACCGGCGCGGCGAAATACGCCATCGAGCAGCAGCTCGAAGGCCTCGCTTACGCCGTGCTGGTCGGGAGCACGATTGCATCCGGCAAGGTGCGCGCGATCGACACCAAGGCAGCCGAGGCCGCTCCCGGCGTGCTGCAGGTGCTGACGCCGGACACCATCATCAGCCTGAAGACCGCGGCGGACTGGTTCGGCACACCGCCGCCCGACAAGCCCTATTGCCCGCTCGCGCGCGACATCACCTTCTCGGGTCAACATGTCGCTGCCGTGGTCGCCGAGACCTTCGAACAGGCGGTCGCGGCGGCGGCCCTGGTCAAGGTCAGCTATGACGAGACGCCTTCCATCGTCGACCTCAGCGACGGCAAGGCCGGCGACGGCATCCCGATCGACGCCATGACCAAGGAATGGGGCGATGCGCAAGGTGCGTTCGCCTCGGCACCGGTCCGCATCTGCGCCGCCTACAACACGCCGCGCGAATACCAGGCGCCGATGGAGCCGCATGGCCTGATCGCCCGCTGGGAGGGCGACAAGCTCACCGTGTGGGAGCCGAGCCAATGGCTGGATGGGATGGCGCGCACCTATGCCGAATGGTTCGGCGTGCCGTTCGAGAACGTGCGGCTGGTCTCGCCCTATATTGGCGGCGGCTTCGGCTCCAAGGCACTGGCGCTCAGCCATGGCGCGGTGGCCGCATGTGCGGCCAGAATGCTCGGCCGGCCGGTGCGGCTGGTGATGACGCGGCCCCAGACCTTCACCGGTTACGGTGGTCGCGCCGCGACGCGGCAGACGGTGACGATCGGCGCCGACGCTGACGGAAAGATCCAGTCGATCGTGCATCGCGGCGTCAATGAGACCTCCATCGACGGCATGTGGGTCGAGCCGCTGGGATCGGTCACCTCGATCATGTATGCGACGCCGAATTTCTCCTCGAAGCAGAATGTCGTGCGGGTCAATTCGGTGGTGCCGGGCGCCATGCGCGCACCGGGCGAAAACCCCTCGGCCTTCGGCATCGAAAGCGCCATCGACGAGCTCGCTTACGAGGTCGGCATCGATCCGCTGGAAATCCGGCTCCGGAACTATGCCGAGCAGGATCCGCATGCCAAAAAGGCTTGGTCTACCCGGCAGTTGCGCGAGGCTTTTGCCGCAGTTGCGGAGCGCTTCGGCTGGGCCAGGCGCTCGCCCGAACCGCGCTCGATGCGCGACGGCACCCAGTTGATCGGCTGGGGCGTCGCGGCCGGCACCTATCCGGTTCGGCGCGCCTATGGCGAGGCGATCGTGCGTATCCTGGCCGACGGCTCGGTCGAGGTCGAAAGCTCGTCGATCGACATGGGCCAGGGCACCTACACCATTCTGGCGCAGACCGCCGCCGAAACGGTCGGCGTGCCAGCTGACGACGTGGTGGTGAAGCTCGGAGACTCCCGCTTTCCGCGTGCCGGCGTCACCGGCGGCTCGCGGCTGGCCGGCGTCATGACCGGCGCCGTATACAAGGCCGCGAGCTCAGCGCTCGACCAGTTGGTGGGCCTTGCCATCAGCGATCCGCGGTCGCCTTTCCACGCGCTGCAGGCCAACACGCTGGTCGTCGCCAATGGCCGCATCGCTTCGCCGCGCGGCGACGGCCCCGATGTCTCGATCGCCGAACTGCTCAAAAGCGTCGGCCGCGACCACATCGAAGCCACCGGCGACACCATGCCGGAAAACTCGACGCCAGAGGAGCGCTACAAGAACTACACCACCATCGCCATGGCATTGCCGCACACCGAGGGCGACTATTCCCGCCACTCCTGGTGCGCGCATTTCATCGAGGTGCGCGTCGACGAGGATTTCGGCACGGTGCGTGTATCGCGTGTGGTGTCGGCGCTGGATTCGGGGCGGCTCTACAACCCGAAACTTGCCGAAAGCCAATGGAAGGGCGGCATCATCATGGGCATCGGCCAGGCACTGCTGGAAGAAGGCATCGTCGACCGCCGCCACGGCCGCATCGTCAATGACAACCTCGCCGATTACCTCGTGCCGACCAATGCCGACATCCCCGACATCGAGGAGATCTCGGTCGGCATCCCCGACCTGCATTCCTCGGTGCTCGGCGGCAAGGGCGTTGGCGAACTGGCCATTGTCGGCGTGGCGCCGGCGATTGCCAACGCGGTGTTCCATGCGACGGGAAAACGCGTGCGGGATTTGCCGATCACGCTGGAGAAGCTGATTTAAGGGCGGTGGCCCATCTCCCCCTTGAGGGTCCCCTTGTGGGGAGGCCAGGCCGCAGCTTCGGGCGGTGGTGCTCCCTCCACACTTTCACCTTCAGCACTCGCGCAACCATCAAGGGGTAAGACCATGAGCGACATCCATTTTGGCACCGGCAAAATGCCCCCTGAAAACATTACCCCCCTCAGCATCGCCGACTGGCTGTGCCTTGCCGCGGCCATAGCCGAAACCGAGGCCCGCCACGCGATCCGAAAACCGCTGACCCGGACGACGAGCCGTGACTTCCTTATGCAGGTTTTCTGCTCCGTTGCTGCTCAAAGCCCAAATCGGCAAGACCGCGCTCCACGAAGCCCTCAAAGCCGAAAAATTAGCCACATCCACCGTCAAACCGAAATGGGTTCTTCTGGTGACTCCATGGCTAACCAGTTAACCCGACGCTACCCATCGAGGGCGCTATCATATTGATCTCGGTCAACGGGCGGCGGGTATGCGATGCGCGGCCACAGGAGCGGCCGCGCATGACGGGATTATCCGCTTAAGCCGCGGTTTCGGCGCCGGCCTCGCTTTGCGCGGCATAGTGCGCAAATGTCGCCTTGAAGCGGCCATTGACGTATTCGCCCGACGTGATCGGAGGGTACTTCGCAGGATGATCCTCATCAATGCAACTGGGAAGCACCTCGATCACGGCATCATAGTTTGGACCGAAGAAGAACGGGATCGAATAGCGTTCTTTGCCGGAACGGTTCACCGCGCGGTGGACGGTCGAGGCGAAAAGGTCATTGGTCCAACGCGCCATCTGATCTCCCACATTGACGACGAAGCAGCCGGGGACGGGATCGGCCGCAATCCACTCGCCTGTTGCATTCAGTACCTGCAAGGCTGAAATACCATCCTTCTGGGCCAGGATCGTGAAGCACTCATAGTCCGAATGCGCCCCAATGCCGATCTGTCGGTCATCGATCTCGCCAAACTGCGGTGGGTAGTGGAGCACCCGCAAAGTTGCGAGCGGCTTGCCGACCAGCAGGTCAAAATATGTCTCCTCCAACCCCAGAGCCAGAGCAAAGGCATGGAGCAGGTGGCCACTCAGCGTCAGCATCTCGGCATGGTAGGCTTCCAATGCCGTTCGGAATTCCGGCCTGCCCGCTGGCCACTGGTTGGGACCGTAGAGTACTTTGCCGGCCTTCACGTCCGGATCGTCGGCTGGCACATCCAGCGCAATATCATAGGATTCGTGCAGGTCTCCGCGCGCGGTCGGATCCGTATTCTCCTCCAATATTGCCGCATAACCGCGATTATTCTTTGAATTGGAAACGTGATTCTCCATCTTCACGTCGTCGGATTCGGCGAAATACACCTCCGCCACCTCAAACGTGGCATCGATGACATCCTTCGGAACGTGATGGTTCTTGATATAGAGGAAGCCGACTTCCGTGCAGGCCTCGCGCAGTTCCTGGGCGAGCTTTCGCTTGGCCGCCTCGTCGCCTGTGAACATGGGCTCGAGATCAATGATCGGGATCTTGTCGAAGCTGACACGCTGCGGGTCGAGTCCTCCCCCTTTCATTGCACGCGCGCCGTTGCCGGTTTCAAGGACCTTCATTTTTCTGTTCCCTTTTCTTGCTGGCTTGCATCGAAAATTGTTTCGACGTAGTAGCGCGGCCCCGTGAAAACGAAGCCGGGCGAGAAGTAGCGGCCGCAGACATCCATGAACGCGGTCATCTTACGCGACGGAGCGTGCGGGCGCGATATGCGGATGCTGACCCGCTTTTCCGCGGACTCCCATGTGTCGAGCAACGGAATGAGGTGGCCGCGTTCACACTCGATCGTGGTGAAGAAGTGCGGTAGATAGGCAATGCCCTCGCCCGCAACGGCGAAGTACTTGATAGTCCAGTATTCGTTGGCGATCAGGTTGCTGCGCGGCAAGATACTTTCCTGCGCGGTACCTTTCTGTAGCCGCCAGTGCTGCAGGCCCGCCGAGGTGCGATAGACAATGCCCTGGTGTTCCGCCAAATCGGCGGGTTTTCGTGGCATCCCGGCACGCTCGACATAACTCTTGCTGGCAAAGAGTGCGAATTTTGCGGTGGAGAGCGTTTCGCCGCCTTCGATACCTTCGTCCCATGAAATCACGGCGTCGAGCATATCGAGGCTCTCCGGCGCGTAGAGAACGTGCGGCGAAAAGAAGGTGAGTTCGATTTCCACCTTGGGGTAGAGCTTTCTGAACGCCATGAGCATCTGCGTGTAGTAGGCCGTGCCGAACTCCCCCGTGGCGCCGATCCGCAAGGTTCCGGTCACGTCGTCGCTCAGTTCCGTCACGGCGGCCCGCGCCGTATCGCAGCTTTGCAGTATCTGCCGCGCGTGCCCGAGCAGGGTTTGCCCTGCCTCCGTGAGCAACAGGACACGGCCGGAGCGCTCGAACAGAGCGACCTTCAGATCGTCTTCAAGCTGCTTGAGCCGAAGACTGAGCGTGGATTTGGGCAGGCCGTACAACTTCGCCGCGGCGGACAATGACCGCAGTTCCGCGATTTTTACAAATGATGCCAGAGCATCGGTGTTCATTTGATCGTTCACATTCCTGTGCAAAATGCCCAAAAAATGAGCATGATTATTTTTGTTGCATGAACGAACGTAATCGGCTGTTATGCACTGCACAAGAGCCAATTCGCTTTTGCCAAATCAAAAAAGACGCTCCGGCGGCAATCGTCACCGTGCAGGGAAGCTGCATGGGCGCGGCATGCTTCCGGCTGAGAAAAACAAAGAAAACAAGGGGAACCACGAAATGAAAGAGCGCAACACGAAGCCGTCCGGCTCAGTTCGCCTGTTCGCGGCGGCGGCCACGGTTTTCGCATCCTGTGCTGCGTCCGGCGCATATGCCTTTACTCTGGAAGGGTCGCCCAAGGTCGCGTTCATCTATGCAAGTTCAGCGCAAGACGGCGGATGGAACGAAGCCCTCGAGGCCGGCCGCAAGGCCGTGGAGGAACAGCTACAGGTGCCTGTCTCGGTGACGGAGAACATACCGGAAGAGGCCACGAAGCTGCGCGCGGCGATCGATCTCTACGTCAAGCGCGGCTTCAACATCATAATCGGCACCACCTATGGCTACAGCGCCCCAATGGCCGAAGCGGCCAAAGCCTATCCGAATGTGGCGTTTCTCAGTGCTTCGGGCACGGAGAATGGGGCCAACATGGAAAGCTTCTATGCCCGCACTTACCAGGGTTGGTACCTTGCAGGCATCGCGGCAGGACAGGCGACGAAGACGAAGAAGATCGGCATCCTCGCCGGCTTTCCGGTCGGCGTGGTGAACTGGGATATCAACAGTTTTGCACTCGGGGCCCATTCGGTCGATCCTACGATCGAAACGGTCGCGGTCTTCGCCAACTCCTGGTGGGACCCGGTGAAGGAAGGGCAGATCGCCCAGGCCATTCTCGACCAGAAGGCCGACGTGCTCGCCACGAATCTGAGCGCGACCTCGGCGCTCGACGCCGCCGAAAAGGCAGGCGTTCCTTCGATAGGCTTTCAGCTCGACATGTCGCATGCCGCGCCGCGAACGATCCAGACCTCGGTCATCTTCCGCTGGGAGAAATATCTTGTGCCGACGATCAAGGAGATCATCGACGGCAACTGGAAACCCGAGGAATACGGCGCCTTCGAAGGCCTTGAAACCGGCGTGGTCGATCTCGCTCCTTTTGGCCCCTCGGTTTCCGAGGAGACCAAGGCAAAGGTCGAGGCAGCAAAGCGGGAGATCATCACCGGCAAGCTTGATCCGTTCCAGGGCCCTCTGAAAAAGCAAGACGGCACCATCGTTGTCGACGCCGGCGGGAAAGTCGACGATGCGGCGCTCTGGTCGATGGACTATTTCGTCGACGGTGTCATCGGCACCATGCCGGCGAAGTAATGACGACGGCGCTTCCGAAGGCAGGAGACATGCGACAACCGCCGGGCACGCCGGCGGCTCTGTTGATGCGCGGCATAGGCAAGTCGTTTGACGGCAAAGCCGCGCTCCGCGATGCGTCCTTCTGTCTCGAATGGGGGGAGGTGCATGCCATCGTCGGTGAGAACGGTGCAGGCAAGTCCACTTTGATGAACGTGGCGGCCGGCGTCTATGTAGCTGACGGGGGCGACCAATCGATCGACGGCGGAGCGATCAGTTTGCGCAGCCCGCTGGAAGCCGCCGCCGCCGGTCTCGGCATGGTCCATCAGCATTTCCGGCTGGTCGAGAGTTTTACGGTTGCCGAAAATGTTCTCCTCGGCTTCGGTCGCAAGGCTGCTGTGAAAACGCTGAGCGATGCGGCGGCGATCGTTTCCGCCAAGTCGAGCGAGATCGGCCTGCCCGTCGATCCGCACAAGCTGGTAGCGAACCTTTCGATCGCCGAACGCCAGCGCGCCGAGATCATCAAGGTCATGCTTCTGGGCGCCCGAATTCTGGTCATGGACGAACCGACGGCGGTGCTGACCGACGAGGAAGCGCGCACGCTTCTCTCTTTTGCCCAGCGATTGTCGAGGCAAGGTCACGCCGTGGTTCTGATCACGCACAAGTTCCGGGAGGTTGCCGCTTTCTGCGACCGGGTAACGATCATGCGGCACGGCGAGACCGTGCTTGACGGTGCGCGGGTTGCGAACGTCACCGAAGCGGAGGTGGCGCGGCTGATGGTCGGCGATGCCTTGACGGTTGCGGGCCGGCCGTCATCTCGGCCGGGCGATGTGTGTCTGAGCGTGGAAAGGCTTTCCGCACGGGCGACCGCTCACGGGCAAAGCCTGAACGATCTCGGGTTCGAGCTGCATGTCGGCGAAATCCTTGGCATCGCCGGCGTCGGTGGAAACGGGCAGGAGGAACTCGTTGCCTGCCTTCTCGGACTCGACCGTGCCGGTGCCGGCGCGATCGTACTGGATGGCCAGGACATATCCACCGCCAAGCCAGACCAGCGCCGCGAGGCCGGCTTGCGCGTCATCCCCTCCGACCGCTTTGACAGCGGGTTGATCCGGGAGCTTTCCATTGCCGACAATCTCGCGCTCACGACCGTCGCCAGCGGTAGCTTCGGCGGTCCGTTTCTCCTGAGCCGGCGGGCGATGCGCGAGAAGGCCGCCGAGGCCATCGATGCGTTCGATATCCGCGGCGCGACGCCGGAACGGCCGGCCTCTTTGCTCTCGGGAGGAAACGCGCAGAAAGTGTTGCTCGCGCGGGAGCTCGATCACGGCCTGAAGGTTCTCATAGCGCATTCCCCTTCTCGCGGGCTGGACATGAAAGCGGCCGAGTTCGTCCGATCGGCGATCCGCGGAGCTATGGAAGCCGGCGCGGCCTGCCTTCTGATCAGCGAGGATCTCCAGGAGGTCATGTCCCTGTCCCATCGGGTGGCCGTCATGAACAGAGGAAGGATCGCCGGCTGCCGTCAGACCGGCGACGTCACGCCTGAGTGGATAGGAGGCCTTTTAGCAGGCCATGCTTGACACAGCTTTCCTTGTTCGCAGGCAAAATCCCGGCTTCTTGTTGACCAGTCTCAGTTATGTTGGCGGCCTGTTGGTCGGGCTGACGGTTTCGGCGGTGCTGCTCGTGCATGCGGGCGTGCCGGCAAGCGCTCTTGTGGATGAGTTCCTGATTGCAACTTTTCTGACCTCGGACGGCCTCTCCCAGACGGCGACGGCCGCTTTACCGTTGGTGCTAGTCGGCCTCGCCTCCGGCGTTGCCATGCGCGTGCGGTTTTGGAACATCGGCGTGGAGGGCCAGCTATGGCTCGGCGCGATCGCGTCAACCTGGGTGGCGCTGAACGGCAGCGGGCCTGAAGTGCTGAGGTTGCCGACGATGTTCGTTCTGGCAGCGCTTGCGGGAGCCGCCTGGATTGCGATTCCGCTTTTTCTGAAACTCAAGTGGGGCGTTAACGAGGTTATTTCGACCCTGCTGCTGGGAAGCGTCGCGTTTCTGCTAGTGCAGCATCTTCTGTTCGGGGTCTGGAGAGACCCTTCCAACAGCTTTCCCGTGACCGCCACCTTTCCCGAGGCGAGCTGGTTTCCCGTTCTGGGATGGGGGCAGTTGCATGCCGGAATCTTCCTGGTCGCCGTTATCGCATTGTCCATCTGGTTCGTCATGGAACACAGCCGGGTCGGCTTCTACGCGGATGCTGTAGGTTTCAACGCCAAGGCCGCGCTCGCCACGGGCCTGCCGGTGCTCAGCATAGCCGTGGGGCTCGTGCTGCTCTCCGGCGCTCTCTCAGGCGTTGCCGGCATGATGATCGTGGCGGGGACGGAGCACCGCCTCAACCAGTCCGTCGGCAACGGCTATCTCTTCAGCGCGATCGTGATCGCCTACCTGGCCCGCGCGAAGCCATTGTGGGTGGTCGTGATCTCTTTCGCGCTCGGCGCGGTGTTCACCGCCGGGAATGTCCTGAAGGTTTTCTACTCGATCTCCGAAGCGATGATCGTGCTGATGCAAGGCGCGGTACTGATGTCGATTTTGATGGCGCAGTTCTTCAGCTCCTATTCGCTCAAACGGCCCAAGAACTAGGAAGGGGCAGTTGCATGGATTTTCTGATCGGCTGGATTGCCATCATTCCGAGCTATGCGGCACCGTTGCTGCTGGCGAGCCTCGGCCTCATTATCTGCGAAAGAGCCGGCGTTCTCAATCTTGGAGCGGAAGGGCTCATGGCGGTCAGTGCCATGACCGGCGCGATGACGGTGCTTTCCGGAGCCGATCCTTGGGTTGGTCTTGCCGCCGGCTCAGCGGCCGCGATGGCTCTCGCTCTGCTGTTTGGAATATCGACAGTCGCCTTGCGCGCCAATCATACGCTCGCCGGCCTAGCCGTCGTCGCAATCGGACTGGGCATCACCGGGGTCGTGGGGCGACCCTACGTGCAGAAGACCTTTTCTGGCATTTCCACACTTGGCGACCTCTTCGGGATAGACCGCGGTTCGGCATTCGGCCGCATTTTCGCGGTGCAGGACCCGGTTACGCTGGCGCTGCCGACCCTGGCCGGCGCGCTCTGGTGGTGGCTTTCCAAAAGCCGACATGGCCTCAGGTTGAGGTCCGTCGGGGAAAACCCGGCCGCCGCGGATGTCGCGGGTATCGACGTGCAACTGGTTCAGTTCGGGGCTGTCCTGGCGTCCGGGCTGTTTTGTGGTCTCGCCGGAGCCTATCTCTCAGTCGCCACAAGTCATGTCTGGGTGGAGGGAATGGTCGCGTCGCGCGGCTGGATTGCCGTTGCGCTCGTCATCTTTTCGCGCTGGAACGCGGCTCGAGCTCTCTGGGGTGCGCTTCTTTTCGGAAGCGCGGATGCGCTT
>NZ_RZTF01000117.1:0-5233 GCF_004023175.1 Mesorhizobium sp. M7A.F.Ca.MR.362.00.0.0 | reverse complement strand
GCGCTTGTGCCTAGACTACTAGCCATAGGCGCCGACGTTCCTGTCTATCTCATGATGACTTTGCCGTACTTGCTGACGCTTGTCGTGCTGGTGGCAGGCTCGTTGGGCGGCCGGCGCTCCGGCGAGCCGGCCTTCCTCGGCAGGGTCTATCTACGACAAGACAAACAATAAGGAACTTGCCCGGTTCATGAGCCCCGCCGCCCGCATCCTTCTGGACTTCGCGGATTTCATGGACAAGCAGCTAGGATCGCCGATGTCTGTGCCGTCCCCCCTCGCCCGGCGCTGACCCTGCGGCTCCGCTCGACGCCTATTCGCGTGCCACTAACCGTGAGATCAAGAACAAAGCGCCACGGAGACGACAGAGGGGTCGCCGCGCGTTAAGCGCCAACGTCATCCGCAACAGCAGGCCGAGCCCAGCCGGACCGCCCCTCTGGCCTGCCGGACCCGGCCCTTCGCTTTCGCTCCAGGCGTTCGTCGTTCGGAAAGCCAAGCGATTGGCTTTCCGTCCGCTGCGCGGACCACTCCCTCACCCCCCTCAAGGAGGAGATCAGCAGCTTCAGCGGATCAGAACTTGTAGCTGAGCCCGACCCGGATATCCTGCGTCTGGAGGTCGACATGGGTTTCCGTAGGCAGACCGGCTGCCACCGAGAGATCCTGGCTGCCGAAGTCGGAGTAGCGGTATTCGGCCCGCGCGATCCACTTGTCGGTAAAGGCGTGTTCGATGCCGGCTCCAACGGTCCAGCCGACATGGCTGTCGCTGTGGAGCGTTACTTCGGCGGCAGGGCCACCGGCGCTGACCGCAATCAGTTCATACTTGGCCGCGGCGACGCCGGCAGTGATGTAGGGCAAGGTCCGATCGAAAGCATAGCCGGCGCGCAGCCGCGCCGACCCCGACCATTTGAGTTCGCTCTTGAGCAACGTGGTGACACCGCCGCCGCCGGCGTCGAGGGCCGTCAGCCCATCTATATTGCTGTACATGATGTCGGCCTCGGCGCCGATCACGAAGCTGTTCTCCATCTGGTAATTGGCGCCGATATGGACACCGCCGATAAATCCGTTCGGATCGGTGGAGACATTGAGATCGGTGGCCCCGCCCAGTCCGCCGCCGGCGATGAACAGATTGGATTTTCCGGCCGCGTAGCCGATGTCGACGCCGGCATAGAGTCCGGACCAGTCGTAGCCGGATGCAACAGGCGAAACCTCATTGATATCAGCCGCACACGCCACACCGAGCGGCGCGAGAATGAAGGCCGTTGCGAGAAGAAGAGTTTTCATTGTTGTCTGCTGCCCCATGTTGCTTCCCCGCCGCACAAATGAGCTGCGGAGATCCAGCTGTTGTCGAGAAATCCGGTGTTGCATTGTCCGCCCGCCGCGTCTTGGGCTGGGCCGCACCCGAATTGTCGGGGAAAGCATAGCAGCGCTTTCCCGGCTGGTGTGGCCATTCGGCCTCAGTCGATCAGCGCGCCGTGCATTCAGTGGCTGTCGGCAAACTACCTGGCACTGCCCGGTGTCGAGCCGAATCGGCGGCGGAAGCAGCGGTTGAAATAGGAGACGTCGGAGAAGCCGCTGAGCAGCGCGATCTCGCTGATCCGCATGCGGTCATTGTGCCTGTCGCGGAGCATGCGATGCGCCCTTTGCAAGCGCAGTTCGAGAATGCGCTCGGCAAAGCTCACCCCGGTTTCCTGCAGCAGGTCATGGACATAGCGAACGGAGAGCCGCAATTGCCCGGCAACGCCCTGCGCCGAAATGGCGGGATCGGCGAAATTATCCCGCATCTTCTGCAGTATGGCCTGCAGCCTTGCCGCGCGCAGGCCGCGCAGGCCCGCCAGTTCGGCCGCTTCGCCCTTGGCGCCGGTCGCAAGGCCGATCAGGTCGACGATCGTTTCGGTGGCGTGGCCGATGAGGTCGGGCGAGACCAGCGCCGGGCCTGCTTCCAGGAAGCTGCAATAGCGCTTGAGCATGCCGAGCGCCTCATTGTCGGCTCCAACGGTCAACGCCAGCCGATCCTCGATATGAGCGAAGGCATTTTCCAGCACGGCACGAGGGAGCACCACATTGGCCCAGACATTGCTGTCGCCGCCGGTCATCTGCAACGCTTCCGAAGCCGAGACCAGTGCGGCCTCGCCTTTGCCGACGTGATAATCGCGGCCAATCTGCGTGCCGCTGAGCACCGTATCGCCATTGTTCACCAGCAGCAGATAGCCGTCGCGACCATCGGCGGCGATATTGCCCGCCTTGCGGCTGGCATGACGGATCGTCCCGGCCATCTGCCCAAGCACCAGCGAGCCGACAGCGGTGGCTTCGATCGCGGCTTCGAACGACAGTCTCTCCGAAATCGTGTATTCGACCGACCATATCTCGGCGACATGGATGTCCTGCCAGAGCGCGAAGCGTGCGCGATGATCCAGATGCGGCGGCAGATCCGCCGATGAGAAGACGTTCTTTTGCAAGGGGCAACCGGCCTTTTCTACAATCGCGTCTTCATTTCGACACGCACCGTATGGGACCAGATCACGGTCTGTCCAGAGGCGGAAATACTTGTGCGCCAAGTGACAATTCCAGTGCCGTCCTGGACAAGGATTGGCTTAATTTCTTGGATTGGGCTGGTTGAATTTCGGATTACTCGAAAATACCCAGTGCCGACGAATCGCGCCACCCTACTCCGGCGACGGCACCGGCGGCCGTGATGTCAGCGCCGTGCCGAAGGCGGCGACAACGACGGCTGCGATCCCGGCCAACTGTGTTGCGGTCAGGCTTTCATGCAGGAACAGGAAGCCGGCCAGCGCACCCAGCCCCGGCTCCAGGCAGGTCAGCGTGCCGTAGATGCGCGCCGGCATGCGGGTCAGCGCCACCATCTCCAGGAAGAACGGCAACGCGCTGGAAAACAGCCCGACCAGCAGCGCGCTGACCAGGATCGACGGCGACAGCAGCGCGGATCCCGCCTGCGCGATACCGAAGGGCAGCACCAGCACAGCGGCGATGGCCATGCCGTAGGCAGTGGTGCGGGTACCAAGCTCCGCGCCGGCCTTCTGGGCAAGCACGATATAAAGCGCCCAGAAGCCACCGGCAGCCAGCGCCAGCACCACCCCTATCGGATCAAGCGGCGCGAGGGAATGAACGAACGGCGACAACAGCAGGATGCCGACCACCGCCAGCGCGATCCAGGCAAAGTCGCTGGCGCGCCGCGAGCTCAAGGTCGCCACCAGAAGCGGGCCGGTAAACTCCAGCGCCACCGCGATGCCGAGCGGAATCCTGGCGAGCGCTGCGTAGAACAGGAGGTTGAGCGCGCAAAGCGTCACCCCATAGGCGACCAGCCACGGCAAAGTGGCACGCGAGGGCCGCATCTGCCAGGGCCGCAGCACCGCGATCAGCATCAGCGCACCGATGACCAGCCGCAGCGTCGTCGTGCCTTGCGCGCCGATCTGCGGGAACAGGCCCTTGGCAAAGGTGGCGCCGATCTGGATCGACACCATGGCGCCCATCAGTGCCGCGACCGGCAAGGGCGCCGCTTCGCGACGGGCAACCGGCGTCGATGTCACGTGATCCCAACCTCCATGCCGCCGGGTCCAAACCCGACCGGCGGCATGGAGATAGGGCGAACCGGCCGACCTGTCGTGAGGCAGCGGCGGACTGGCTGCTGGGGCACGGACTGTTGGCACGCCATGAGCCTCCCAGCCCGCGAAGCGTTCATTGCCGCAGTGCACAAGGAATAGCTGGAGATGATCCTGTAGATGCGAGAGCGCAACGACAACGATACGCTTTAGGCAATGGCGGCCGAGCGCTTGAACACGATGATCACCTGAGTGCCCTCGCCGGCGCTCGACTTCACGTCGAACTGCGCCTTGGCATTCTCGGTCAGCGAGCGGGCGATCAGCGCGCCGAGCTTGCCGCTCTTGGGCCAGGTTTCGCCGTCCGGCAGGCCGATGCCGTCATCGGCGATCACGATGCGGCAGCCATCGCCGTCGACGATGCTGTGCAGCGTGATCGTCCCGCCGTCTCGCCCCTGGAAGGCATGTTTGAGCGCGTTGGTCAAAAGTTCGTTCACCACCAGCCCGGTCGGCATGGCGACATTGATCGACACCGGATAGGTGTCGACCTTCATGTCGAGGCGAATGCCCTCGACCGCATGCGAGTTCATCACCGCCGACGCGATCTGGCTGAGATAGACACCAAGATCGACCTCATCCTTTTCATCGTCCCCCGACAGCGTCTGGTAGAGGATTGCCAGCGCATCGACGCGACCTGCCAGCCTCTCGAAACGCTTCTGATCCGGTTCGGCCGCGTTGCGCGTCTCCATCCGGATCAGTGCGGTGATCATCTGCAGATTGTTCTTCACCCGGTGCTGCAATTCGCGCAGCAGCGTGTCCTTCTCGCGGATGCGCTCATCGATCGATCGCGCATCTTCGGTTTCGCCATGGGCCGAGACGTCGACCAGCGCCACCAGCCGGAAGCAGGCCTTGCCATTGTCGTCCTCGATGACGTTGGAATAGACGTCGACGATCACAGATTGGCCTTCTGTCCGCTCCAGCCGGAACGTACCGATGAAATCGGTGTCCTCGACCACGGCCTCGAACAGCGGCCGGTCCTTCTGCTTGTGCAGGCCGGTGCCGGAAAGCGCCGCCCAGTGTTGCCGGGCGAGCGTCGCCGCCTTGAGGCCGGACAGTTTCTCGAATTCCGGATTGGCATAGACGACACGCTCCTTCGAAACTAGGTCCGAGACGGCAATGGCGATCGGTACCTGGTCGAGGAACTTCTTGAACTGTTCGCTTTCCAGCGCGCTGGCAAGGTCCGGCGTTTCGAGCAACTGCCCGACCGCTTCGGCCTTCTGTGTATCGGATGTCATCTGCGGCGCCTGTGCTGTGTGGTCACCATCAATAACAGTGATGCGATCACCCCGCCATCGCCAAAGCTCAAGGCGGCACTTCACGCGCCGTCACGAGCGGTGTGTCGCACAATCTCGAAATCCGCGTAGCCGCCTCGGAATACTTGACCGAGCCCTGGGAACCGCTCACGAGGCCGGCTTCGACGCCAGCCTTGGCGCGGTCTTGACGTCGACGATCTCAGGCTTGGCACTGTCCACCGTGCCATCCCAGCCGCCACCGAGCGCCTTGTTGAGGGCGATGTAGTTGGTCGCCAGCAGGACGCGGCTTTGCAGCAGCGAGTCCTCGGCCGAGTAGAGCGAGCGCTGGGCGTCGAGCACATCGAGCAGGCTTGTCTCGCCGGCCTTGTAGAG
>NZ_RZTF01001180.1:0-225 GCF_004023175.1 Mesorhizobium sp. M7A.F.Ca.MR.362.00.0.0 | reverse complement strand
CCGCCACTGTATCGCGCCCAATTCCTGTTATCTCTAACATTTGATTAACGCCTGGAATATCTTGAAGCAGAGTATCCAGAGTTTGATCAAGCTCTTCGAACTTGGCTTGGATCAGTTCATACTTTTGGATTAAGGTTCTTAATTCCATTTTAGCCATCATGGCACCCTGCCGAATGCCAATCGAGCGATTGGCTGCTTCTTTTAAGGCTTGAATCTTCTTAATTC
>NZ_RZTF01001179.1:0-225 GCF_004023175.1 Mesorhizobium sp. M7A.F.Ca.MR.362.00.0.0 | reverse complement strand
GGGGTGAGTCCAATGAATGAAAAGTCGTACACAGAGTTAACTAAGTTAAGTGCTATGAATAGACACAAAGCGAAAGAGACTTATGTGAAAGAACTTTACATCGACATGCTTCTTACTGAAATTCAATGGAATTTAGAGAAAGCCAGTTTAATGACTCAAATTGATCACGCCATAGACGAACGAAATGAAGCTGAATTTATTCGGCTGAGCAAACAATATACGGAT
>NZ_RZTF01001178.1:0-225 GCF_004023175.1 Mesorhizobium sp. M7A.F.Ca.MR.362.00.0.0 | reverse complement strand
GCCTTGTAGCCCGCGACGATGCCCTTGTCGGTGTTAACGGTGCCCCTGTCGGCGGCCACGGCCACCCGATCAGCGGCGGTCGCCACACGGTCGGCAGCGGTGCCGGCGGAAGTGATGTAAGCCTGTTCCTCGGCGAAGTAGAGGGCCTGCTTCACGAGGTCGTTGTAGGAGGCCGCAGGGATCGGCTTGTTGTTCTGGAGGGTGGCGAGGGGAACCGAGGGGGGG
>NZ_RZTF01001177.1:0-226 GCF_004023175.1 Mesorhizobium sp. M7A.F.Ca.MR.362.00.0.0 | reverse complement strand
CCTAAACGAAGCCCATATTTTTTCGCAAGTCTGTTGGCTGGCTCATTTTTTGCTAATGACTGAAACATATTCCGCATAAGCGCTTCCATTTTACGTCAATCCTCCTTGTACTCAAGCCTCTTGCTCCATTTTATTCATATTGAATGTGGAAAATTCATCTTTTTGAACAAAAGTGTTCAATTACTTCGTTTGTTTGGACAATGTTGTTTATTTAAGTTGATTATAT
>NZ_RZTF01001176.1:0-226 GCF_004023175.1 Mesorhizobium sp. M7A.F.Ca.MR.362.00.0.0 | reverse complement strand
TCCATAACTTGTGTCAGCCTGATTGCGGTTGCAGGTCCGAAATCGCTGCTCACGATCCGCAAAATCCTTGCTCCCGATGCGGTGAAATCTGTGCTCACGATCGTCTGAAACCCGCAAGGTGGCGCAAGCGACCTATGTGCTGCGCCGCCGGCACAGCTTGACGGCTCAGGATCAGCAGCATGTTTTCGTCAACCGTTACGCTCAGCCTCTGCCCCACGACGGCGTG
>NZ_RZTF01001175.1:0-226 GCF_004023175.1 Mesorhizobium sp. M7A.F.Ca.MR.362.00.0.0 | reverse complement strand
GCAGAGAATGCTAGCGCTTCACGCGCGGCGACCCCCTCTGGCCTGCCGGCCATCTCCCCCTCGAGGGGGGAGATCCCCAATGATTTGGACTATCGTCACGATTGCTGCACTATATCAGTGCATAGACAGGAGGGGTGTTTGGGAGAGCCAGGCGTTTGAAGGAAGCAAAAATCCAGAAACCGGAACGGCAGCAACGCCTGTTCGGCCTGTCGACGCCGCTCAGGTC
>NZ_RZTF01001174.1:0-226 GCF_004023175.1 Mesorhizobium sp. M7A.F.Ca.MR.362.00.0.0 | reverse complement strand
ACTTTACTCCCTCCAGTTCCGCCACTTCCTCCATCGTTTTGCCGACGGCGATCCAGCGAAGATAGGTGGCCTCCTTGGGGTCAAGATAGGCAGCCCTTTCGACGCTGGGCGTTGCCTGCAGGAAGGTGATGCGGGCATGGAGCTGGGCGACCGCCGTTGCCGCGGCAACGGCGTCGATCTCCCGGTCGAGTTCGATTGTCAGCTTCTCCGAGGCCAGGGTGAACAT
>NZ_RZTF01001173.1:0-227 GCF_004023175.1 Mesorhizobium sp. M7A.F.Ca.MR.362.00.0.0 | reverse complement strand
GCAAACACAACCATCTGGAACGAGAGGATAAACCCATGCATGCCATTCGGGAACAGGCCTCCGTGGCTCCAGAGATTTGTGAAGCTGGACACTCCTGAGCTTGTGGAAAAGCCTTTGAAAATCATCACAAGGCCAATGACGATTAACGCCAAAATGGCAATGACTTTAATCAAAGCAAACCAAAATTCTAATTCTCCAAACAGCTTGACTGTCGCCAGGTTCATAAT
>NZ_RZTF01001172.1:0-227 GCF_004023175.1 Mesorhizobium sp. M7A.F.Ca.MR.362.00.0.0 | reverse complement strand
ATCACCAAGTCCAACAAGATTTTCTTTATTATCGACTATTATTTGTGTCTGTCTTAAACCAATAAAAGCGATAAACAAACCGATACCAGCAGTGATACCATGCTTTAAGTTTTCTGGAATAGCTTCTATCAGCTTTTCCCTGAAAGTTGTTAAAGAAAGAATTAAGAAGATGATTCCTGCAACAAATACAGCAGATAAGGCAATTGTATAATCAATTCCTCCATGGC
>NZ_RZTF01001171.1:0-227 GCF_004023175.1 Mesorhizobium sp. M7A.F.Ca.MR.362.00.0.0 | reverse complement strand
GGCTTAAAGTGAATAGTCGTGCCAGTTTGATTTGTTTTGCCTAGCTTTTCAAGCGTAGTAACTGGCTTTCCTCCATCTTCAAAACGCTGTTCATAGATAAAACCGTCTCTTTTTATTTTAACGACAACCCACTCGCTCAAGGCGTTGACAACTGACGCACCTACACCATGCAGACCGCCGCTCGTCTTGTATCCGCCTTGTCCGAACTTTCCGCCTGCGTGCAGGAT
>NZ_RZTF01000116.1:15963-16471 GCF_004023175.1 Mesorhizobium sp. M7A.F.Ca.MR.362.00.0.0 | reverse complement strand
GTGTTCCCCGACAGCAACGCGCATGGACACGGCGAAAATCCGCAATGGGTCTACACCGTGGTTTTCGAAGGGCCGGAAATCTGGGGCGAGGGCGCCGACCCGACGCTAAGCGTGTCGATAGACGCCTGGGAGAACTATCTTGAGCCGGCGTGATACGGATCTGCCCGAGCTGCCGCCGGGCGTCGATGCGCCGGTGTTTGCCGAGCCATGGCAGGCCGAAGCCTTCGCCATGACGGTGGCGCTGCACGACAAGGGCCTGTTTTCGTGGAGCGAGTGGGCGCAGGCGCTGTCGATCGAAGTGAGGAAGCCAGGCGCCGCGGCTGACGGCCATGACTATTACGAACATTGGCTGGCCGCGCTTGAAAGCCTGCTTGCCACCAAAGGGCTGGCAGCCAAGTCCGACGTCGACGCCATGGCTGAGGCCTGGGAGCGCGCCGCGCATGCTACGCCGCACGGCAAGCCGATCCTGCTGGAAAACGATCCCCAGCCGATTCGATAAGGTGTGGGG
>NZ_RZTF01000116.1:0-15953 GCF_004023175.1 Mesorhizobium sp. M7A.F.Ca.MR.362.00.0.0 | reverse complement strand
GGTGTGGGGTGAGCTTGTATGTTCCCTTTACGTTCTTGTCTGCGCCTGATAGCCTGACCCGTCGGCGGCATTGAAGCGTCCCGGCGCATCGATGATGGTGGCGGCTGTCTTGTCTTTCCCTTGCGAATCCGGTCTCTCGCGCTGATGGAATTCTCTCCCCAACAGGACGACGCGCTGAAGGCGGTCGCCCAATGGCTGAAGACCGGCCAGCCGCAGCTGTTCCGGCTGTTCGGCTATGCCGGCACCGGCAAGACGACGCTGGCGCGGTATTTCGCCGAACATGTCGACGGCCAGGTGCAGTTCGCCGCCTTCACCGGCAAGGCGGCGCAGGTGCTGCGCTCCAAGGGCGCGGTCAATGCGCGCACCATTCATTCGCTGATCTATCGGCCGAAGGGCGAGGAATCGGTATCGGACGAGGTCACCGGCAAGACCTCGATGTCGCCGACCTTCTCGCTTAACCGCCAGAGCCCGATTACGCGGGCGAAACTGGTCGTCATCGACGAATGCTCGATGGTCGACGAGCAGCTCGGCCGCGACCTGATGAGTTTCGGCACGCCGATCCTGGTGCTGGGCGACCCCGGCCAGCTGCCGCCGATCTCGGGCGGCGGCTTCTTCACCGACCACGAGCCGGATTTCCTGCTCACCGAAATCCACCGGCAGGCGCGCGACAACCCGATCCTGCGGCTGGCGCTCGATGTGCGCGAGGGCCGTGAATTCATGCGTGGCGACTATGGCACGGCGCAGGTGATCGGCAAGGAAGACGTCACCCAGGAACTGGTGCTGAAGGCGGACCAGGTGCTGGTCGGCACCAACCGCACGCGTCGCCGCTACAATCAGCGGCTACGCGAGCTCAAGGGCTTCAACGCCGATTATCCGCAGGCCGGCGACAAGCTCGTCTGCCTGCGCAACGATCCGGCCAAGGGCCTGCTCAACGGCTCGCTGTGGAAGGTGATGACCTCGTCGCGCGAGACGGTGAAGCCCGGCATCAACCTTCTGGTGTCGCCGGAAGAGGACGATCCGGATCGCGGCGTCGCCAAGATCAAGCTGCTCAAGGCGGCGTTCGAGGATCCCGATGCCGATATCCCCTGGCAGCAGAAGAAGCGCTTCGACGATTTCGACTACGGCTACGCGCTGACCGTGCACAAGGCGCAGGGCTCGCAATGGAACGAGATTGTGCTGTTCGATGAAAGCTGGGCCTTCAAGGAAACCCGCCAGCGCTGGCTCTACACCGCCATCACGCGGGCGGCCGAGCGGCTGACGATCGTCAGGTAGGGGCGCCGGATGCTGTTGCTCCGATAGGCTGCGCGGCAAGCCATTGCCAGGCGGCGGCCTCGTCCTCCGCCTTGAAGTGCCTGATTTCAACGGGCGGTGAGGACGGCAGAAAGCGTTGTGCGTCCGCTATCCAGTCCGGTTCGCCGATGGTTGCGCAACGGCCGACATGTTCCAATGCATGGATGGCGCCCTGCTTCAGGGTCTCGTCCGCGATGTCGGCCCAGTCGACGCCATCGTGGTCGACGAGGCGCACCAGCACATCGATGCGCGGATGCAGGGCATAGGCTGCCTCCAGCAGCCCGAAAAGATTTTCACCGTCGGCCGCGGAAACGTGCCCGACGACATCGATGGCGAAAAGGTCGTCGCGGCTGGTCTCGATACGGCGAATTGCCGGAACCTCATCGAGAAAATTCATCGGCGCTTTCCTTTCCCGGCTCGTTCATCAGGCTTGGAACACCCGAAACCCCCAGTCTGTTCCCACCAAAGGCATTACTGTTCCCGTCAAAGGCATTATAGGTGGGCGCGTTGAATGATTTCCGAGGCCGCCCGCATGCCTGCAAAGCTCTCCGTCAACCTCAATGCCATCGCCATGCTGCGCAACCGGCGCGACCTGCCGTGGCCAAGCGTGACCGGCCTCGGCCGCATTGCGCTGGCGGCCGGGGCGCATGGGCTGACGGTGCATCCGCGTCCCGACGAGCGGCACACAAGACACTCCGATCTGCCTGAGATCCGGTCGCTGTTCGACGACGAGTTTCCGCGCGCGGAATTCAACATCGAAGGCTATCCGACCGAGGATTTCCTGTTGCTTGTGGAAAAGCATCAGCCTGAGCAGGTGACTTTGGTGCCGGACGATCCGGCCCAGGCGACATCGGACCATGGCTGGAACTTCGCCACCCAGGCCGCGTTCCTTACACCGATCGTCAAACGCTTGAAAAAAGGGGGCTTTCGCGTGTCGCTGTTTTCCGACCCTGATTCCGATTGGGTGGCGGCCGCACGCGACACCGGTGCCGATCGCATCGAGCTCTATACTGGTCCATATGGCAGCTATCACACAGATTCCGCCAAAGCGGCCAAGGAGCTGGAAAGATTGGGAAAAACCGCTGACGCTGCGCTTGCCGCCGGGCTGCAGGTCAATGCCGGGCACGATCTGGTGGTCGGCAATCTGCCGGCGCTGGTCAAGCGCATTCCGGCATTGGCCGAAGTGTCGATCGGACATGGGTTGACAGCCGACGCGTTGGAGTATGGCATGGCCGGCACGGTGGGTCGGTTCCTCAAGGCCTGCGGATGGTAGCAATGGGCAGCCTGGCGCGGCAGGCATGGCAGCCATTACGCGACGGCACTTGATATTGCATCGCAGCAAGCGTAGAGCACCGCGCGCTTATCGGAGTGTCGTCCATGGCCCTTACCAATGCTGGTAACGAGGCAGAACCTGTCGAACAATCGAGCCATTCTGAGGTCGAACAGCACAGCACCAAGGTGCTGATGTTGGGCGCACTAGGTGTCGTTTATGGCGATATAGGCACCAGCCCGATCTATGCATTTCGCGAGGCGTTGCATGCATCAGCGGGTGGCAACGTCGCCAACCGTGGCGACATCCTCGGCGTACTCTCGCTGATCATCTGGTCGCTGACGATCACCGTCACCATCAAATACATCATGTTCGTGCTGCGCGCCGACAACCGCGGCGAGGGCGGCGTGCTGTCGCTGATGGCGCTGGCGCGCGGCAGTTTCCCCAAGCGTTCAGCATTGATGCTCGCTATCGGCATCGTCGGGGCATCGCTTTTCTTCGGTGACGCCGTCATCACACCGGCGATTTCGGTGCTGTCGGCGGTCGAGGGCATGAATGTCGTCACGCCGACCTTCCAGCCCTATGTCGTGCCGCTGACATTGGTCATCCTTGCCATGGTGTTCGCGGTGCAGCGCTTTGGCACGGGCGGGGTGGGATTGGTGTTCGGCCCGGTGACCGCGGTATGGTTCCTGGCCATCGGCCTTTCCGGCCTCAACCACATCATCGCCGATCCGGAAATCCTGTGGGCGGTGAGCCCGCACTATATCGTCGCCTTCCTGATCAATTCGCCCGATGTCGCCTTCGTGACCATCGGCGCCATCTTTCTCGCCGTGACCGGCGCCGAAGCGCTCTATGCCGATCTCGGCCATTTCGGCCGCAAGCCGATCGTGCTGGCCTGGCTGGCGATCGTGTTTCCCTGCCTGCTGCTCAATTATGCCGGGCAGGGTGCCTTCGTGCTGGCCAAGAATGGCGTCGTCGGCCATCCGTTCTTCGAGATGAACGAAGGCTGGACGCTGATCCCGATGGTCGTGCTGGCGACTGCCGCCACGGTCATCGCCAGCCAGGCGGTGATATCAGGCGCGTTCTCGCTGACCAGGCAGGCGGTGCAGCTCAACATGCTGCCGCGGCTCGAAATCCTGCACACGTCGGAGAAACAGTCCGGCCAGATCTACATGCCGCGCGTCAATCTTCTGCTGGCGCTGGTGGTGATGATGCTGGTGGTCGGCTTCGGCGAGTCCAGCAGGCTGGCGTCGGCCTACGGTATTTCGGTGACCGGCAACATGCTGGTGACGACGGTGCTGCTCTATGTCGTCATGACGCGCATCTGGAAATGGCGGCTGTGGGTGGCAATCTCGCTTACGGCGCTGTTCGGCTTCATCGATGTCGGCTTCTTTGCCTCCAACATCGTCAAGGTGTTCGAGGGCGGCTGGGCCTCGCTGGCCGTGGCCTTCACCGTCGTGCTGGCCATGTGGACCTGGGTGCGTGGCAGCCGCTATCTGTTCGACAAGACCCGACGCAACGAGATCCCGCTGGATTTCCTCGCCGGCAATCTGTTGAAGAAGAAGCCTCAGCTGGTGTCAGGCACCGCCGTGTTCCTGACCAGCGATCCGCTCAGTGCGCCAACCGCACTGATGCACAGCCTGAAGCACTACAAGGTGCTGCATGAGCAGAACGTCATCCTTTCGGTGGTGACCGCGCCGCAGCCGGTGGTGCCCGACAGCGACCGGGTCAAGATGGAGACGGTCAACGAGCTGTTCATGCGCGTGACGCTGACCTTCGGCTACATGGAGCAGCCCAACATCCCGCGCGCGCTGGCGATCTGCCGCAAGCAGGGCTGGAAGTTCGACATCATGACGACCTCGTTCTTCCTGTCGCGGCGTTCGCTCAAGGCCTCGCCCAATTCCGGCATGCCGGTGTGGCAGGACCGGCTGTTCATCGGCCTGGCCCGCACGGCGGCGGACGCGACGGAGTATTTCCAGATCCCGACCGGGCGCGTGGTGGAGATCGGCACGCAGGTGGCGATCTAGGGGCATGCCGGATCGGCGAATGGACTGTGCCTCACGGCACAGTCCATGTCACTCCGCTTCAACCGGCCAGGGCGACCTTGTTCGCCTCGAGGAATTGCTTCAACGTCTTTGGCGTCCTGCCCGAAAGCGACTCGATTGCGTCGGTCACCATGGCGATACGGCCGGCGCGCGTGTTGGCGTCGAAGGACACGATGACCTCAGCGAAATCCTCGGGAACGCCTGATGCCTTCACGCCTTCGGTCAAGGCTTCATCCGAAACCTGGACGACATCGAGCGGCTTGCCGGTGACCTCGCTTACCAGGGCGGCGATCTCGGCCGTCGTGTAGGCCTGCGGGCCGGTCAAGGTGTAGGTCTCGCTTTCGCTTGATGCGTCAGCGAGGCCGGCGGCGATCGCTGCCGCCATGTCGTCGCGCGCACCGTGCGCCATGCGGCCGTCGCCGGCGGACGTGTACCATTTTCCCGAAGCGATGGCGTGCGGCAGGGCCATGAACAGGTTCTCCTGGTACCAGCCGTTGCGGAAGATCGTGTAGGGGATGCCGCTCGCTTTGATCGCCTGCTCGGTGCCGTAGTGATCATTGGCAAACAGCACCGGCGAAACCGGTTCCGGGTTGGGCATCGAGGTGTAGAGAAGGTGGGAAACACCGGCCTTTTTAGCGGCGGCAACCGCGTTCTGGTGCTGCCTCAGGCGCTTGCCGTGTAGCAGGTCGATCTCGCCGGTCGAGATGATCAGCACCCTGTCGGCGCCCTTGAAAGCAGCCTCCAACGATAGTGTGTCGTCGAAGTCAGCCGCCCTTGTGATGACGCCTCGCGCCGCCAACTCGGCAAGGTTTTCCGGATTGCGGGTGGTGGCGATGATCCGGCCCGCGGGGACCTTGAACGTGTCCAGCAGGTGGTTGATGACGCCGCGGCCGAGCTGGCCGGAAGCGCCGGTGACGAGAAGGGTTTGGGTCATGGAAGATCCTGACATTGCGCCGCTAAGGCGGTTCGAGTGGTGGTCTCAAAAAGAGACCAGCACTAAAATAGGAATTGACCCAGAGCCGTAAAGAAGGCAGTTTTTCGGGAGGTAGGCACGCGCAGGGAACCAGCGGTGGACAGCAAGATTGTCAATCTGAGATCGAAGTTGGAGGTCTACAAGGCGGTCTCCGGCGGCGGCAACTTCTCCAATTGTCCGGTCCGCGAGGTCATACAGGGCGTGAGCGGCAAATGGAGCTCGCTGCTGATGATGGCTTTGGCCGAGCAGCCCTATCGCTTCGGCGAGTTGCGGCGGCTGGTGCCTGACATTTCACAGCGCATGCTGACCCAGACGCTCTACGATTTGCAGCGCGACGGCTATGTGCATCGCGAGGTGTTCCCGACCAAGCCGCCGAGCGTCGAGTACAGCCTGACCGATCTCGGACAATCGATGTTCGGCGCCTTGCATCAGCTGATCCTGTGGGCCGAGCTCAATCATGATGCGGTGCGCGGCGCACGCGCCGATTTTGATGCCGCCCAAGGCTGACCAGCGGCGCAAAGCCGTTGGTGACGGCTTGATTTCGTCCCGCCGCTGAAGGATTGTCCCGGCCATCGGCTGTGGGGGCATTGGCATTTCTTACGACATCGCAATTGCAGGCGCCGGGCCGGCGGGACTGGCCATGGCGCTCTATCTCAGGCGGGCCGGGCATCGGGTCCCCGTGTTCGAGCGCTTCGATGAGCCGAAGCCGGTCGGCTCCGGGCTGATTCTTCAGCCGACAGGGCTGACGGTGCTGGCCGGTCTTGGCCTGCTCGACGACATACTGGCGCTGGGCAGCCGCATAGACCGCCTGCATGGCGCCGATGCTTCCACGGGCCGTACGGTGCTCGATGTCCGCTACGATGCGCAACGCGGTGGCCGCTTCGGGCTGGCGGTGCACCGGGCGGCTTTGTTCGGCGTGCTTTTCCGCGCCGCGCAGAGCGAGGCGATCGCCATCGAGACCGGCGTCGAGATCGAGGCCCTGGAGACCGGCGAACGGGCGACGCTGATCTGTGGCAACGGGCGACGGGCAGGGCCGTTCGATCTGGTCGTCGACGCCAGCGGTTCGCGCTCGAAACTGCGCCGCGAAAGCGCTCCAGGCGAGCCGCGGCCACTCACCTATGGCGCGTTCTGGGCCTCGCTCGGCTGGCGTGGCGATGGTTTCGACGAGCACGCGCTGCTGCAACGCTACGACAAAGCGAGCGTGATGATCGGCGTGCTGCCGATCGGCCGGCCGCAGCCGGGCGCTGAAAAGATGGCGGCCTTCTTCTGGAGCCTGAAGCCGTCGGATGCCGATGAGGTGCGCGTTCGCGGCCTGAACGCCTGGAAGGAAAGGGTGGTCCGGCTGTGGCCGCAGAGCGAGGCGTTCACCAGCCAGATCGACAGTTTCGAACAGCTCTCGCTGGCCCGCTACGGCCACCACACGATGAAGCTTCCGGCCGGTAGGCGATTGGCCGTCATCGGCGATGCGGCGCATTCCACCAGTCCGCAACTCGGGCAAGGGGCGAACATGGCGCTGCTCGATGCCGCGGCGCTCAGCAATGCGCTGGCGCGGGCGTCAAACGTCGAGGCAGCGCTGGAGGCCTATGCGAAGGCGCGGCGCTGGCATGTCCGCATCTTCCAGGCGCTGTCGCTGGCATTCACGCCGTTCTACCAGTCGGATTCGGTGGCGCTGCCTTTCATCCGCGACAGGCTGGTGGCGACGGTGGCAAAAATCCCGCCGGCGCCGCAATTCCTTGCCTCGATGGTGGCGGGCACGGTGGTCGATCCGTTTAAGCGGATCGGACTCAAGGAAACACGGTGGAATTTCGGACAAAATCCGGGTCATGATACGACCGCATCCTAGAGTTTTTCGCCTCAGACCGATCCGCATGAACGCTGTCATGTCCATAGTCCGAAAATCGCTAGGCCTGATGCAGGTCGTTGCATCTGTCCTGGCCACGTCGGTCGTGGCGCCGCCCTTGCCGACGGCGCAAGCTCAGACGCCGGGCCAAGCCGGCCAGCAGGCTCCAGCAGGCAGTGAAGAGGCGCTGAAAGTTCGGATCGATGCGGCCTACAAGCTGATGATGGAGGTCGGGCGCTTCGACGATGGTTATGCGCAGTTGCGGGCAGCGCTGCTCGATGCGGCCAGGAGCGACCTCTACGAGTTCACCGTGGAGAGCTACTCGAACGCCGGCGCGACGTTCCTCAACAACCAGATCCTCGACAACGCCGAGGAGATTTTCGCCGAAGGCCTGAAAACCAGGGCGATGCAGCAGGATGTCGCCAAGCGTGCCGATTTCTATCTCAATTACGCGATGTTGAAGCAGGCCGAGAAAGACTATCAGGGCTTCGTTTCCATGTGCGCTACGGCAACCAATCTCTACGCCCACTACCAAGGCACGGAATCCCTGGAACTCATGTATGCCAACGATGTGCTGGCGACAGGGATCGCTGCATTCGGTCAAATCGCTGCGGCGATCAACGTCGACCAGCGCAATCTGGAGATTGCGGAGCGGGTGCTTGGCCAGGATGATCGCTTCACCTGGAAGCTGCAGAACAATCTGGCCGACATGCTGCGTCAGATCGGGGCACCGACACGCGCCTTACAGTACGACCTGAATGTGCTCGAGAAACGCATCGGCTACTACGGGCCAAATCACTTCAACGTTCTGGTCAGCGCCAACAACACGGCTCAGGACTATCTCGACCTCGCCAAGTACGACGAGGCCTTGCGCTATTTTCAGCAGGACCGGGATATCGCCGTCGTCCTCAAGCAGGAAGGCAATTTGATTGAGCAGGCCGATGCGTGGCTGCTCTACACCAGGGCTCTTTCCGGTGCACAGCCGCTCGACGCGCCGACGCTCGCACGCTTGCTGCAGCTGACCAACGACGCGAGTTATCCCGAGATATTGGCAATCAAGATCGCCAACCTGCTCGCCGCGCATTTCGCCGCCATGGGCGATACCGAAAACAGCATGAACCAACTCGGTCGGGCCTATAGCATCGCCGGATCGACATACGGCTCGGTACACCCGCTGACCTTTGCCGCGCGGCAGGCCATGGCCAACCTCAAGGCGAAGACGAATCCCGAGGCTGCAGCCACCGATTTTGCGGCTCTCAACGATGACATGTTGCGTTGGAATTGGTTCCAGGTGAGCACGGCCGCCAACCCGGTCGTCGCTGAAGCCAGCCGCGCCTTGGCCGATGACATGCTCTACGACTATGCGCGGCTGGCAAAAAACAACGCATCGGCAGTGCCGGCATTCGCTGAAGCGGTGCGTCGCTGGCCGACACTCGAAAACGACAAACGGGATCAGTTGCGCAGACTGTCGCGTTTGATCGATCCGAACGATATGGAGACACGGCATTTGATCCAGGCCGGGATACGGCTGTCCCTGGCCTACCAGGAGGCTGCTTCCAGTGGCGACAGTGCCGACGATCCAGGTGCGGTACAGCCCGACCAGGCTCAGGCGGCGTACGAAAAGGCGATCACGAGAGTTACGACCAAGTACAGCTTCGACCAAAGCGTGGTGGACAAGCCTCTGCCGACGGCCAACACGCTGCTGAAGCCCAACGAGGCGCTGATCGATTATTTCATCACTCGCAAGTGGCGGGCGGACCGCGAGAGCGCCGATCCGCTGGAAGACGAACGGCTCTACGCGATCGTCACGCGCAAGGACCAGCAGCCGTCGCTCTATGACCTCGGCGATCCGCGCCGGCTCATCCCCGCCGCCCGGGAAACCCGCATGGCAACCCTCAGGTCGACCCGTTCCGCGCAGGAGCGTGGCGCTGTGACCCTGGTCGATCTGAACGCGACGTTCACAGGGCTTTACGCCGATCTGATCGCACCTCTGGAGCCGTCGCTTGGCGGCGCCCACACGCTTTTCGTGGTACCGGACGGCAAGCTGTTTTCGGTGCCATTCCCGTTGCTGCAGGACAGCAAGGGCGCGTCGCTCGATGATCGCTTCCTGGTGCGCATGCTGACCCGGCCGGAATCGCTGTTGAACGCAGGCATCGATCAGAGTTTTCCCAAGTCCGGCAAGGCCTTGCTGGCCGGCGGCCTGGATTACGCACGGGGTGCGGAGAAGGGTGCCGAACCGCTACCGGGTACCCGCAAGGAGGTCGACGCGATCGCCTCGATCCTGCACGGCGATCATTATTCGGTCGAGACCCTTACCGGGACGGCTGCCGGCGAACGGGCACTGCGCAAGGACATCGAGCAGGCCACGGTTGCGCATCTCGCCACACACGGTGCCTACCGCAACGAGAAAGAAGGCGGCGTCGGCGCCGTGAATGCGCTGTGGCAGAGTGAGGTCGTGCTGTCCCGGTCTGGAAACCGGCAATCGATGAAGCGCGATGATGATGACGGCCGGCTCTATGGCATGGAGCTGATGATGTGGGATTTGTCGAATCTCGACCTGCTTGTGCTCTCCGCCTGCGAGACGGCCCGTGGCCAGGAGACATTCGTCGGCGGTTTGCGCGGCCTGCCGACGGCAATCAACATTGCCGGTGCGAAGCGCTCGTTGCTAGCCCTTTGGCCTGTGGACGATGCGGGAACCGCTGCCTTCATGGTGAGCTTCTACGGCCATCTCGCCGCCGGGCGGACTTATCCGGAAGCGCTGCGCCAGGCCCGTCGCGATGCCCGCGACGGCGAGATATCAGGCGCGCAGGACCCTCGGGTGTGGGCCGCCTTCGTCATGTTCGAAAACTGACGGCCGCGAGCCAACGCTTGCCCGCGATCGATCCGTTCAAGCGGATCGGGCTGGCCGAAGCGCGGTGGCCGGATTGTTTTGCCGGATGAGCCCTGAAAGGTGCGATCCCTTCGCTTGCAGGAAAGCATGCAGGCGCTGCGGATAGTCCGGCGCCACGGCTTGCCTGATCGACGGGCGCTCACTCAACGCTTTGCGCCAGGCCCGAACGAGCGGCTTGCCGTCCAGAATGTCGAAATCACCGATGCGGTCGAAGACATCGAGGTAGCGGAAGACCGGACCGTAAACGGCGTCGACCAGCGAAAAGTGCTTGCTGGCGAACCAGGGTCCGCCGGGCTCGTCCGCCAGCTCGGCTTCGAGGCGATCGAACATGGCGGACAGCGCGCTGGATTCGGCCAGGAAGCCAGCTTCGGTCGAGGCTGAATAGAACCGGCCGATGGCGTTGAGGGTTGCCGAACCGAACTCGATCCAGGCGCGATGACGGGCGCGGGCATAGGGGTCGGCAGGGGGTGGAGGGGATTGGCTTGCGTCTCTTCGAGGAATTCGAGGATGACGGCCGATTCGAAGATGACCGTTTCCTCGCCATTTCGCTGCACGCGCAGCAGCGGCACCTTGCCGAGCGGCGAGATCGCTTTGAACCAATCCGGTTTGTTGGCCAGGTCGATATCGATGCGCTCGAACGGCACGCCCTTTTCGGCCAGCGAAATCGCGGCGCGCTGCACATAGGGGCAGAGGTGATGGCTGACGAGGATGAGCTTGTGGTTCATGGGTTTTCCAAAGTTAATGCATTTGCATCTATATGGATGCATATGCATCGATCGTCAAGCTTGATGCATATGCATCTACTGCCTATGCTTGGCCATGACCGAGAAAGCCACGCCTTCGCCAGAAGCCATCAAGGCCTGGGCTCGCCTGATGCGCGTTTCGCGCCAACTGATGGAAAGCGCTGAAGAAGCGTTGAAGGCCGCCGGCCTGCCGCCGCTTGCCTGGTACGACGTGCTGCATGAGCTCGCTGAGGCGGGCGAGGGCGGGCTGCGGCCGTTCCAGCTCATCGAGCGCACTCTGTTCGCGCAATACAACATTTCGCGGCTGCTGGCCCGGCTCGAGGCCGATGGGCTCGTCGAGAAACTGACGGTGGCCGATGATGGTCGCGGCCAGACCATCCGCATCACCGCCAAGGGCCGCGAGACACGCCGCCAGATGTGGGCTGTCTACGGACGGTCGATCACCGAACTGGTTGGCGTCAAACTGTCGGCGGATGAATTGACCAGGGTCTCCGCACTGCTTGGACGATTGCGCCATCCGCCAGCCTCCGATTAGCGAGGCTTGTCGCGCGGCAACGCATCACTTGGCAGATATTTTGCGCCCGCCCTCTTGCGCGCGGCCTTGGATTGCGCAATATGCCGAACCGTAACGTACGGTACGGCATATCGGAATGACCGGTGGCCCGACCTTTCGAGAGAAGAGCGTGTTGCACAGCGTGCCCGAGATCGACACCAGCGAAGCGCTGACAGAGCGGCAGAAGGCCGTGCTCGACGCAGCGTTGCGGCTGCTGGTCGAAGAGGGCGATCATCTGACCATGACCGCCGTGGCGCGCCGCGCCAGCTGCTCCAAGGAAACGCTCTACAAATGGTTCGGCGACCGCGACGGGCTGCTGACGGCGACGGTGCAATGGCAGGCCTCCAAAGTGCGGGTGGCGCCGGTTGACGGCAAGGGGCTCGATCTTGCCTCGCTGACCGCGAGCCTCGAGCGCTTCGCCTCGGATTGGCTCAAGGTGATTTCCAGCGACACGTCGATCGCGCTCAATCGGGTGGCGGTCAGCCATGCCGGTTCCGGTAAGGACAATCTCGGCGCCGTCGTGCTGGAGAACGGCCGCTTCGCATTGGCCAAACGGCTGAAGCCGGTGCTTGAGGCCGGCCGACGGACCGGGCTTTTGGACTTCGCGGATGCCGAGACGGCGTTCCGCACCTTTTTCGGGCTGGTCGCCCGCGACGTGCAGATCCGTCTGCTGCTCGGCGACCGGCTGGAATTGACTGAGGCGGCGATCGGCGGCGATGCCGCGCGCGCGACGCAGCAGTTTCTCGCTCTTCATGGAGCAACAACCGGCCGCAAGGCCCTCTGATTTGTAAAACGGGAAGGAAGACAAAATGCGCGTCTATTACGATCGTGATGCCGATCTCAATCTGATCAAGGGCAAGAAGGTCGCCATCATCGGCTATGGCAGCCAAGGCAGGGCGCATGCGCTCAACCTCAAGGATTCCGGCGCCAAGGAAATCGCCATCGGTCTCAAGGCCGGCTCGGCGACCGCCAACAAAGTCGAGGCCGACGGGCTCAAGGTGATGAGCGTGGCGGACGCCGCCAAATGGGCCGACCTGATGATGATGGCAACGCCGGACGAACTGCAGGCCGACATCTACAAGAACGAGATCGCGCCGAACATCCGTGACGGCGCCGCTATCGCCTTCGCGCACGGCCTCAACGTGCATTTCGGCCTGATCGAGCCGAAGTCGACGGTCGACGTCGTCATGATCGCGCCGAAGGGTCCCGGCCACACGGTGCGCGGCGAATACCAGAAGGGCGGCGGCGTGCCGTGCCTGGTCGCCGTCAACCAGGACGCCTCGGGCAATGCGCTCGACCTGGCCCTGTCCTACGCCTGCGGCGTCGGCGGCGGCCGTTCGGGCATCATCGAGACCAATTTCCGCGAGGAATGCGAGACCGATCTGTTCGGCGAGCAGGTCGTGCTGTGCGGCGGTCTGGTCGAACTGATCCGTGCCGGCTTCGAGACGCTGGTGGAAGCCGGCTACGCGCCTGAGATGGCCTATTTCGAGTGCCTGCACGAGGTCAAGCTGATCGTCGACCTGATCTATGAAGGCGGCATCGCCAACATGAACTACTCGATCTCGAACACCGCCGAATGGGGCGAATATGTCTCGGGCCCGCGCATCATCACCGCCGAGACCAAGGCCGAGATGAAGCGCGTGCTGAAGGACATCCAGACGGGAAAATTCACCTCGGAGTGGATGCAGGAATACCGCGCCGGCATGTCCCGCTTCAAGGGCATCCGCCGCAACAATGACAGCCACCAGATCGAGGAAGTCGGCGCCAAGCTGCGCGCGATGATGCCCTGGATTTCCAAGAACAAGCTGGTCGACAAGGCCAAGAACTGAGCGAAATCCACAAGCGCTCGAAAACAGCGGCTTCCATGAACAAAAACGGCGCCAAGTGGCGCCGTTTTTCATTCTGTCGGTCAGCTCAGCTACAGGTCAGCTCAATAGGGTGAGTAGCACTGCTGGCGCGGGCCGTTGTAGGGCTGGAAGGTGTTGTCGTAGGCCCGGTACGACCGGTAGCGGTTGTAGCACCATTGGACATGGGCGCTCGAAAGCCGTCCCGCGCGGTAGTAGCGGCGCGGCGCCGGCCGATCGTAGTAGTCGTAATTGTTGTACATGCTGCCGAGGCCGAGCCCCAGGCCAAGGCCAAGGATCGCGGCACTCGCGCCATCATCGTAATAACGGCCGCCGCGATAGTGATGGCGACCATGGCGCCAACGCCAGTTGTCTCCGCCATTCCAGTGACCGCCGCCGCCCTGCCAGTGTCGACGGCCGCCGTTCCAGTTGCCCGACCGGCGCCATCTCCAATCATTGTTGAACTGACGGTTGTTGCCGCCCGCCCAGCTGTCGCGGACAGGCGTGACATTCGGCGCCGCCGTGCTGGTGGGTATCGACAGATCCGGCTGCATGATCGGTCCGGCGGCGGACGGTGCCGTGACGCCGGAAAGGATACCGAGGGCTATCAGCCCCGATTTGACCGTGGAAGAAAAGAGCGAATTCATTGCACTCTCCAAGAGTTACAGGCCCCGCGCCCACCCGAGGAATGGGGCAACAATGGATGTTTGCATCTGAACGGCGGATGAACGGAAAGGTTCCGTCAACCATGACGCGAACGCACCCAGGACCAATCGATCTCAGATGGTGGTCTTGCGCGCTTGTTTTCCGAAGCACTTGCGGGCAAAGGTCATGGCATGTCGCTGCGCCTTGCCACCTTCAATGTCGAGAACCTGATGAACAGGTTCGATTTTTCCGGCTATCGCAACCAGCTCAACGAGGATCGAACGCTGGCGCTGTTCGATATCCAGAGCGAGGCGGAATACAGGATCCTGGAGCAGGCCCGCGCCATCGCCCAGTCCGACGACACGCGCCAACTGACGGCGCTGGCGATCGCTGCCACCCGCGCCGACATCATCTGCATGCAGGAAGTCGACAATATCGAGGCGTTAAAGGCGTTCGAATACGGCTATTTGTTCAAAATGGTGGGGCAGGGCTACCGGCAGAAATACACCACATCGGGCAATGATTCGCGCGGCATCGACGTGGCCGTGATGATGCGCAACGAAACCGCGCAGGGCCAGCCGATCGAATTCGTGCGCATGACCAGCCACGCCTATGTCACCTACGAGCAGTTCGGGCTGTACACGCCGGAACTCGAGGCACTGGGCAATCAGGCCAATGAGCGCATTTTCCGGCGCGACTGCCTGGAGATCGACATCACCGTGGGCGGCGTGCCGCTGACGCTCTATCTCGTGCATTTCAAGTCGATGGGCTCGCCGCGCAACGGGCTCGACGGGCGCGAGGCGACGATGCCGGTGCGCATCGCCGAAGCGCAGGCCGTGCGCCGCATCATCGAGGAGCGCTTCGGCAAGGACTATGCCGCCGACAAGAGCTGGGCGATCTGCGGCGACATGAATGATTATCGCCAGCGCGTGAAGGTGGCCGGCGATGCGATCGACGGCTATCGCTTCGAGGTGGTCGACGAAGCCCTGTCCTGCATCAACGTGCTGACGGCAGGCGGCTTTTGCGAAAATGTCGTCGAGAGGCGGCCGGAGATGAACCGCTGGAGCTTCTACCACACGCGAGGACCCGAAGAGCGGCATCTGTGCCAGCTCGACTACATCCTGTTGTCGAAGGGGCTTGCCGCCAGCAACGCAACGGCCGTTCCCGACATCATCCGCAACGGCCAGCCCTGGCGCACCATCTTTCCGCCGGGGCAGGAGGTCGAGCGGTTTCCGCGCGCCGGCTGGGACCGGCCGAAGGCATCGGACCATTGCCCAGTGGCGATCACGCTGGACATGACCTGACGCATGAGTTTCGACCTCCCGCGCAACGTCATCCTGCCGGTCGACGACATCGACGTCCGGCTCGATCCCGGTCCGCACCCTTTCGCAAGGGACAATGCAGAGGCGATCGCCGAGAACTGGCAGCACGAAATCGCCGCCAATCCGGCGCTGTTCGACGGCATGGTGGTGCTGCTGTCGCAACTTGCCTACCGCGACAGCCGTCTCATCGGCCGCTGCCATGCGGTCAATTACTCGACGTTCATGCTGTGGCGGAAACGGCGCGAGAATTCGGGCGCCGAGCATGCCTATGCCCATGCCATGCTGGTGGCCGGCGACAATGCGCTGGTGGCGATCCGCATGGGTCCTCACACAGTCAACGCCGGCCGCGTCTATTTCGCCGCCGGCTCGTTCGAGCCGATCGATTTTCGCGATGGGCTGGTCGACGTCGATTTCAACATGATCCGTGAGGTGCGCGAGGAAACCGGGCTCGACCTGTCAGGTGCGGAACGCGGCAAGCGCTACCATGCCATGTCGACCAGCAGCGGCACGGTGATCTTTCGCCGCTACCACGCGGCGG
>NZ_RZTF01001170.1:0-227 GCF_004023175.1 Mesorhizobium sp. M7A.F.Ca.MR.362.00.0.0 | reverse complement strand
GATTTAGCTTTAAATACAGCTGTTGTGGGCTCCAAGTGGGCCTTCTTGGATGAAAGGGATAAAAGAGGATTAGTTGAAGAAAATCAAATGGATATTACTTTATTTGCTGATCCGATGAATGTAACCTATCTAAATCCAGAAACTTATATAACTGCAGATATTCTAAACGAGAATGCAGAGTTATGGACGATCACAAAAACGAGATGGAATGGGTTCGATAAGATAGG
>NZ_RZTF01001169.1:0-227 GCF_004023175.1 Mesorhizobium sp. M7A.F.Ca.MR.362.00.0.0 | reverse complement strand
CAGATCACCTCCTGCATGGGTTGCTGGCTCGCTTCCGCGGTCAGCTGCTCGAGCCGGCGCAGGGCCGACATTGCCGTGTTCGAGTGAATGGTGGTGACGCCGCCCGGGTGCCCGGTGTTCCACGCCTTGAGCAGCGTGAGCGCCGCGCCGTCGCGGACCTCGCCGACAATGATTCGGTCAGGCCGCAATCGCATGGTGCTCTTGAGAAGCCGCGCCATGTCGACGGT
>NZ_RZTF01001168.1:0-228 GCF_004023175.1 Mesorhizobium sp. M7A.F.Ca.MR.362.00.0.0 | reverse complement strand
GGGTGAATGTCTGTAACAGGAAGAAATGGACTTTTGGCGATAAAGTCTGCTAAAGCATTTCCTTTTATCATATCGCCTACATCAAATAACAAGGTATTTTCGTTTTGTGACCTGATTTTTTGAATAAGAGAAGCTGTTCTGCTTAAACCATACTCAATTGTCCTGTTATTATTTTTATAATCATAATCTAGAATATTTGCATGGATGTCGGTTGTTTGTAGTATTTTC
>NZ_RZTF01001167.1:0-228 GCF_004023175.1 Mesorhizobium sp. M7A.F.Ca.MR.362.00.0.0 | reverse complement strand
TTGGAAGGTCAGGAACAGCTGTGGGACAAGTTTGTGGTTCTGCACCACGCGGACCGGCTGTAACCGTGCCGTAACCGGGCGCCGCTCGCCGCGCCCGTCTGAAGTCAACCTTCGATAATCACCGTCGCACAGGCATAGCGCCGTTCGTCAGCCAGCGAGACGTGGATCGAAGTCACCCCCATCTCCTGTGCCAGTTCGGCGGCGCGCGCATGCAGGCGGATATTCGGC
>NZ_RZTF01001166.1:0-228 GCF_004023175.1 Mesorhizobium sp. M7A.F.Ca.MR.362.00.0.0 | reverse complement strand
GAAGAACCTGAGTTTTCGGAATCGTCTTCTGTTTTCGTGGCGCCGTGCTCATCTGTCACTTGCTTTGCAGACGTGATGTTTGTAATGGAATGAGGTGTATCGGCATCCTCGTCACCTGTCCACTCAACCATGCTGCCGTCTTTGTAATATTGGTATGCGTCCCAAGCGGCTTCCTCCGCTTTGTCAGGGTTTTTGGCAACAAAGGTAAACTGCTGGAACTGTCCTTCC
>NZ_RZTF01001165.1:0-228 GCF_004023175.1 Mesorhizobium sp. M7A.F.Ca.MR.362.00.0.0 | reverse complement strand
GTGGAGAGCCGAGCATTTTATAGTGAAGCCAAGAGAGAACTGTTGCATCCTGCTGTCTTAATCTTTTCGGGATTGCATCCAATGCAACTTGATGCCGACCGAGAAAAGGAGATGTTGCTTCGTTTTCTTTCTTGCTGTATAGAAACTGCCGAAGAAGAAGGGGGAATCACTTTATATTTGGGATAAAAGTTATCTCTGTTAGAAAGGAAATGCAACGTAAGCAGATAC
>NZ_RZTF01001164.1:0-228 GCF_004023175.1 Mesorhizobium sp. M7A.F.Ca.MR.362.00.0.0 | reverse complement strand
CATTATGTCATCGAAATTAGGATGATCCTTATAAACGAATATGTATTTACCAGCATTGTTATCCGCTAATCTGCAGACTAATATAGTTCCAGTTTGCTTAATAGCTCTCACAGCATTATAAACAGTTCTTTCACTACAGCCTACTCTTTCCGCTAACTTATCCGCTCCTATTTTCCATATCCCTTTACCACTAAGAAAATACACTATCTCATCTAGGACTAGCTTTTG
>NZ_RZTF01001163.1:0-228 GCF_004023175.1 Mesorhizobium sp. M7A.F.Ca.MR.362.00.0.0 | reverse complement strand
ATTGCTTCATTCAAGGCCTCTGTTAATTCTGGGCTATCCTTTTTGATAGCAATAGAAATAATACTTGATTCACCTTGGTTAAGAGGCTCTCCTGATATTTCGATTTTATCGCCGTCTGGAGAGTTTAAAATATAAGATCCTGCTGCTGCCTCTCCCATAACGACTACATCAATACGATCATTCAAAAGGTCAGAAATACTTTCCGTTGGCCCAGGATATGTTTTTATC
>NZ_RZTF01001162.1:0-228 GCF_004023175.1 Mesorhizobium sp. M7A.F.Ca.MR.362.00.0.0 | reverse complement strand
CTTCCGCATGCCGGCCTGTTCTTCCTGCTGGCGCTCACCAACAATGTCGTGCCCTTCTCGCTGATCTTCGCCGGCCAGACGGAGCTCGGAGCCGGCATCGCCTCGGTGCTCAACGCGACAACGCCGTTCTGGACGTTGATCCTCGCCAACGCGCTGACATCGGACGAAAAGCTGTCCTGGAACAAGCTCGCCGGCATTGCGCTCGGCATCGCCGGCACGGCTGTCATG
>NZ_RZTF01001161.1:0-228 GCF_004023175.1 Mesorhizobium sp. M7A.F.Ca.MR.362.00.0.0 | reverse complement strand
CCCTACATCCGCAGCCTGCCGACGCGGCTGGAGGTCACTGATGCCGGCCCGCTCGGCCCGGTGACGAAAACCTTCGGGCCTCTCTACGGCGATGCTTTCTCGAATGAACTCGAGATTTTCCACCGCCACATCACCGAAGGCACAAAGCCTCTGACCGACCTCGCCGATTCACGCCGCGACCTGGCGCTGATGGCCGAAATCATCGAGCGAATGAAGGAGAGTGGCGAG
>NZ_RZTF01000115.1:0-16516 GCF_004023175.1 Mesorhizobium sp. M7A.F.Ca.MR.362.00.0.0 | reverse complement strand
GAGATGAATTGCGGGTGAGCGAGTTGGAGCTAGCCCGGTAAAAGGCGAGCGGCTCGTCGACCATTACCCAATTCCTGCCGAGACGGGCGAGGCGCTGCCACAGATCCCAGTCCTCGCATGTGCGCAGCGACACATCGAAACCGCCTAACTCGATGATTGTCTCCCGGTCGACCAGCAGCGCGTGAGTGGCGATGGCACACCGGCGGGCAAATGTTTCAAAGGGCTGGACCGCAACCTCTGAAGAGACGCTCAACGGAATAAGTTCGCCATCGGGCATCACGCACTGAGAGCCGCAATAGGCGGCCACTGAATCGGGCGCGGCCTCCAGTGCGGCTAGCATTTTCGCGAGGAAGCTGGCGTCTACCCAATCGTGTGCATCCAGAAACATGAGCCAGTGGCCGCGCGCCGCCGAAATCCCGCTATTGCGCGCGCCGGCGGGGCCATGCGCGCAAGAACTCAACGTCCGAAATCGGGCATCTTGCTCCACATAACCGGCAATGATCGCGGCGGTGCGGTCCGTGGAGGCGTCGTCGACGATGATCGCCTCCCAATCCACGATTTCCTGATCGAGGAGGCAATCGAGTGCGCGCGCCAGCGTTACCTCTGCGTTGTGCGCGGGAACCACGATTGAAACCAATGGATTATGCGCCATGCCGTCTTACCCACGCCTGGTTCGAAGGTACAAGAGTCCCAAGACATAGCCGGCGATTTCCCGCCAAAGGAAACGGTCATCGAGGATGCTGCGTCCAAACAGTCTCCCGTGACCTCTTCCGAGCCGTCGCGCCTCCATTTGGCTGCAGGGCGAGCTTGCTCCTGTCCTGCTAGCGACGTTAGAAGCCTGGCGCAGCATTTCATCCGTGCCGCCGAGATCGGGCGCCGGCTGTCGCAGATGCACGTCAAAACCAAGCATGCCGCATACTCATGTCCCTGAAATCGGCACCATGACCACAAGCTGCGGTCCTTGGCACTTGGCTATGGCAAACTGGCGTCCTTTGCAATCGACGACGCAACAATGCAAGCCCACTGAAGTTTTGGTTGAATGACTGCCAGCTATTGGGGCCTATTGCTCTCTCTTATCGACCGAAACACCGCGATTCCGGGCTGCATTCTCGATCGGCGATTCCTCGTGTGAAAAGAAGATTCTCCTTCTACTGTTGAGCTCGCGCCGGAAGCTGATGGTGGCAGTATATAGCGGAGCGAGAGACAATATGCTGCCCGCTGGAACAGCTATTTTAGCAATTTCTAATAAAAACATGTTACTTAAATCTGTCTAAATAGATATACATAATGCCATTGTATCACTCGGCTTCATAGTAGATTTCGCCCGATAACCAATTAGGTTAAATGGCTATGGTTGCTATCACAGAGAGGGCGAGAGCAACACCTAGCGGTACTGGTGCTTTTTCTGCCAGTCCAAGAGGTGTAAAAAGAGCGCCCAAATTGGCTTGCGCCAAGAAGATTCCGGCTTGCAGGTCGCGGATTTTGCTGGCATCTTCATCTGTTTATGGGTCTCTGCACTGTGGCAGGTGTTCAAATAGAGGGGTATAAGGATGGCCAAGGAATCTTCGAGTACTTCGAGTGCCGTTTCCTCCGCAAACAAGGCGGACGCAAATTTGATTGGTAATGCAGACGGAAGCGGGCTGAACTTCATGGCGGCCCAGGTTCGCGAAAACGGGGGCGCCGGCGACGCCGTAGGTGTCGACAAGATACGCGATCTGCTGTTCGGCAACCAGATGCAGGACTATGACCGCCGTTTTTCCAAGCTTGAAGAACGCGTGTTGCAGCGCTTCAAGGATGTCGAATCCGAAGCCAAGCGCAATCTTGAGATGTACGAGTCAAATGCAAAGAAGCAGATCGATTCGCTCGCGGCGCAATTGCGGAACGAAAAAGACTCACGAGCCGATGCCGACAAGGAGATTGACCGGAATCTTCGCGAGCAAAACCAGGCACTTGAAAAGCAGGTGCGTGCGTTGTCGGATCAATTGAGCGCGCTTGAGCGGGACGTTTCGGACCGGATAAATCGAAACGATCATTTGCTGCGTGAGGAAATCAAGCAGAAGAATGAAGGCGTTCAGATGCTGATTGAGAAAATGTTTGCCGATCTCAGCAACGTTAAGACCGACCGAAATCTTTTGGCTGGCCTGTTTGTAGAGGTTGCGAAATGTCTGAATCAGGATCCCGTCGGCAGCAAGGGCAACTCGGATCGTAGCTGGAAAGTGAGTTGATGGGACCTTGACGTCAACCGTCGACCCAATCAGTCTTCCACAAAGAACAGCCTCGAACGATACAGAAATTGATCGCGAGGCTCTGGCTCGTCTTTTGGTCGAAATTGCCCGGAACGTTGATCCGGACTATCGTGCGCGTTTCGACGGAGTCCCAACCGCCGATCCTCGCATGGAAACGCTGCGCCAGTTGCTGGTCAGCCGCGAAATTTCGGAGCTTTCACGAGTTACGCATCTGCTGGACGAACCCGAGCAGCTTGCGGCAGCAGTGGGCGACATTCTTCCCAGTGCGGCCGCGCGAGCGCCTCATGCGCAGCTCGGCGAGGCGCTTGCGCCTGCTGTCGAAAGGGCTGTGCAACGGTCAATCCAGAAGAGCCCGCGCACACTGACGGATATATTATACCCGGTGTTTCTGCCGGCAATTCGCAAGTCGATCGGGGAAAAGATCGACCAGACCTTTCAGTCGCTGAACGAAACTCTAAGACATATATTTACCTGGCATGGGCTCAAGTGGAGATTTGAATCTTGGAGGACAGGAGCAAGCTTTTCGGAAGTTGTTCTTAAGCACTCTCTTGTTTATCGTATAGAGCATGCCTTTCTCATTCACCGCAATTCCGGTCTTTTGATAGCGCATGTAACCGCCGATAACGCAACGAGCGAAGATCCTCAGCTCATCTCTTCGATGCTCAGTGCAATTCAGGATTTTGTGAAGGACTCGTTTAACGAGAAAGAGCAGAGCGGCCTGGACACAATCCGTTTTGGCGACCTTCGTCTCTGGTCAGAAGTTGGACCGTTTGCGACCCTGGTTTCGGTGATCCGGGGAAATCCGCCAGAGGGATTGCATGAAATAGTTCGCGATGTATTGCTTCGCATCCATGAGGAATCCTCACAGGCTTTAGAGCAGTTTGACGGCGACGGTTCGCAGTTGGCCAGCGTAGAGGCGCAGTTGCAGACCTGCGTCGAGCTCAAGCAGGAGGAATCAAACGAGGGATTTCCGTGGCTGGTGGCGGTGGTTGCCCTGCTGCTTTTGAGCCTGGCAGGCGGTTGGTACTTTCTTTCCTGGCAATCAGCGCAGCGCTGGCAAGCTTATGTGTCGCGCTGGCAGGCCTACGTGTCGCGACTGGAGGCCCAGCCGGGCATCATCGTTGCCGAACAACAGGCGCGCGACGGCCAATTCTATATTGCCGGCCTGAGAGACCCGCTTGCCGCCGACCCGCAGTCCCTGTTGTCTGGAACTGAGGTCGATCCCGCCCGGGTTCATTCGCAGTGGCAATTCTATCAGAGCCTTGAGCCGGAGTTCGTGTTGAAACGGCTGACGGCGTCGCTGTATCCGCCAGATACAGTACGACTTTCGATCGTCAATGATCGAATCATTGCCGAGGGCGAGGCTCCCGACACCTGGATAGATCGGGCGCGCGCAGCGGCCCGACAGCTTTCGGCAGGCGGACCGGAATTCGACATCTCCAAGGTTCGTGATGTGAGCCCCGAAGCACGCGCGGCGGAGCACTGGCAGTATTATGTGTCGCGACTTGAGGCCCAACCGGGAATTGTCGTCGCCCAACAATCGGCCAGGGGTGGACATTTCTATATTTCCGGCCTGCGAGACCCGCTTGCCGCCGACCCGCAAGCTCTGCTGTCCGGAACGGAGGTCGATCCTGCCCGCGTTCATTCGCAGTGGCAATTCTACCAGAGCCTTGATCCGAAGTTTGTGGTGAAGCGGCTGACGGCGTCGCTGACGCCGCCGAAATCGGTCCGACTTTCGATCATCCAGGGTCGCATCGTTGTCGTGGGCGAGGCTCCTGCCGCCTGGATCAACCGGGCGCAGGCCGCCGCTGAACAACTTTCGGCGGACGGAGTGGTTCTGGATGTCTCGCAGCTGCGTGAACTGGACCTTGCAGAGCTCAATCATTTGAGAGAGGCCATCCAGACGACCGATATTTTCTTCTCTTCCGGCAAAGTTGTGCCGGGACCAGAGCAGACGCCGGTTCTCGACAGATTGGCGGATCAAATAAAGGAATTCGCCCAAAGTGCCCGCAAGTCAGGCGTAACTGCGCGGTTCATGTTGACCGGCCATTCGGACACCACGGGCCGTGAGACGGCCAACGCGTCGATCAGCGCCGCCCGTGCCGAGACAGTTCGTGTGCTTCTCAAAAAGCGCGGCGTCGCTCCGGAACTGCTGCTGGTTCGGGGTGCGGGTACCTTTGAACCGGCGGTGCCTGAAAATAGTCAGGCTGGTAGCTCCACCAATCGCCGGGTTTCGGTTACGGTAAACCTGGACTAGGGCGGAGCCCAAGATGTTGCAAAAAAAGATCTGTATGCTGGGCGGGTTCTCTGTCGGAAAGACGAGCCTGGTCCGCAGGTTTGTGAAAAGCATCTTTTCAGAAACCTACTTGACCACGGTGGGAGTGAAGATCGACAAAAAGAGTGTCGCACTCCCGGACAAAACAGTGGATCTGATTTTATGGGATTTGGCCGGCGAAGATGATATCGGCTCATTCCGCGTCAGCCATGTGCGAGGTGCGACAGGCCTCGTGCTTGTCGTCGATGGAACCCGCGCCGCTACCCTTACCGCCGCGCTCACGCTGCGCGAGCGGGTCGAGGCTGAATTCGGTGCTATGCCGTTCGTATTGCTTTTCAACAAATCAGATCTGGCCGATCGGTGGGTAATACCGGATAGAGAAATCGACGAACTGAGGCAACGTGGATGGCAGGTCTATCTGACAAGTGCGCTCTCGGGTGAGCATGTCGATGATGCGTTTCTTAAACTCGCTTCGATGGTCACCAAATAGACCATGCAAAGATTGCCAAGAGAGATCGGAAACTGGATTTACGATTTCTTCTACAACGAGCGTGCTATTGCGTATGTGAAAATTGACGCCCAGCTGCGGACAGCGGCGAAGGGCGGTAACGTTGAACATTACGGGCTCTCATCCCTTCGCATCGGTAAGCCTGTTGCCGATCAGCTTGAATTCATGGAAGGTTTGCTGCCTTGCCCGGAGCTTCCATTTCATATGCCTATGGTCGAACTGCCCAGCGGGCGTGTCGCGGACCTTCATCTTTTTGCTGATGATGACTGCGTGTGGCTGCTCTTTCTTGATGCCACTGCCGAACGCGACAACAAGCAGCGGCTTCAACAGAAGGCTTATGAAATGACTCTTCTGCAAGAGAGGGAGCGCCAACTCAACGAGAAGTTACATTCGGCCAATGAGGCGTTGAGGAAGAGTCAGGAGGGATTGTCGCGTGAATACCAGCGCGCCGAATCCCTGCTCCTCAACATTCTTCCGGCGTCGATCGCGGAGCGGTTGAAAGCGCACAAGAAAATTGCAGACAACCACGCAGAGGTGAGTGTGCTTTTTGCCGATATCGTCGGTTTTACGGAAAGAGCGCGCAGCGTCGGAGCGGTGACGACGCTCGCTATCTTGAATTACTTCTTCAAGGCGGCGGATCGGCTCGCGGAACGGCACGGCTGCGAAAAGATCAAGACAATCGGCGATTGTGTGATGGTGGTCGCGGGCCTGCCCACCGCGCGATCCGATCATGCACAAGCCCTGGCGCACTACGCAGTTGAACTGCGCAAGGCGGTCAAACGCGAAAGCTTCGCAGGAGAACCGATAAGACTGAGAATTGGAATTCACTCGGGACCGATCGTCGCTGGCGTCATAGGCAAAAGACGGTTCGCCTATGACTTGTGGGGCGAGACCGTTAATCTCGCCTCGCGTATTCAAACGTCCGCGGAGCCCAGTGAAATCCGTATTTCCGATGCAACGCGCCAACTGCTGGGACCAAAATTTGCTTGCGATCCACTTGAGGAAACGGAATTGCGTGGTGCAGGTCGTGTACGAATGTGGCGGCTCCCAGCCTGATTGTCGCTTGCCGACGCTGGAGCGCACTGCATCTCAAGCCGCAAATTATTAACGTGAAGATTTGATCAAACGGGACCTCATTGGGCGACTTGCGACACAGCTGACATCAGTTCCTTCGGGTTGGGCGCCCCAAACATGTATCGCCCCCCCTCCGGAACCTCCGTGAAACTCCAGCGGACAATTCCCTGCCTGTCCAGCAGGAATTGACCGACCAATTGTCCGTGTCCTGTTGCGATCATCTGTTCGTCGGCTTCGGTCACTTCGTAAGGGTCCTTCCTATCGAGGATTTCGCTCGCTGCAAAAGGATCCATGGGACCGGGCAACTCGCCTGGTATGTCGACCCGCATATCCTTCGCTGCTGCCATCGAGACCTTGTACGGCCAGTTCGTCTCGTTTTGGGTGAATTCGAGATTGGGTAGTCCAAAAGCACGATGTGAAGCGCGTTCAGGGTCGGAGGCGGCAAGCAGGTTCGGCATCGGGTGGTAGCGGAAATAGAGACGCGCTCGTTCGATCGGCGTGTTGACCACCGTCAGGCTCTCCACGCCCCTTTCGCGCAGCTCCGGATCAAGCCGCGCCTGGGCGGCGATGTGGCGCCGGCAGAAGGCACAATGCAGACCTCGAAACAGGCCGACCAGCACTGGTTTTTGCCCGCGAAAGTCATCGAGCGCGATCTTGCCTTCCTGGGTAATGGCGTCAAGCACCAGGTTCGGCGCACGGTCGCCCGGTTGAAGCGGTACCAAGTCACTAGGCGCGGACATTTCCAACCCCTAACCCCGGCTAGTCGAGAAAAGGCAGCACCACAAGCGCTTCCGGGTCGAGCCCGTGCTGGGCGCATATACCCTGCGCCAGGGAAAAGTAGCGTTCGGCCTCGGCCAGATTGTCGAGGTCCAGATTAAGCGTTGCGAGACCATCATAGCACGGAAAGAGCAGTTGGGGCTCGCCCATTTCGCGGGCGACGTCCAGTGCTTCGTGGAACAGGCCAACCGCCAGTTCAGGACGGCCGTTGCACTGGTGGATCTGCCCAAGCACGATCAACGGCACCGGCAGGTGCTCGCGCTGGTCGAGCGCCCGGTCGATCTCGATAGCCTTCTCGGCGGCAGGCACGCCCTCCGTTGGACAGCGATCCGTGAAAGTACAACAAGCGACCGCCAGATTGGCGAGGAGGCGGGCCTGGAAACCCAGATCACCAATATGGCGCGCCACGTCCAGACCGCGCCGACAGACCTCCATTGCCTTTGCCGGATCGATAGTCGTGTAAAGCACGCCGAGATTGGTGTAGCCGCGGCAGGCCGCACCCAGCAGACCGGCGGCTTCGGCCAATTCAATGCTGCGCTCGACCTGGCCAACGGCTTCACGGTTTCGTCCGAGGCGAGCCAGCGCAACAGCCTTGGTATTAAGTGCCTCGGCGGTCACAAGAGTGGCATCGCGTCCTACGTCGGAAACATGCTCCGTCGTCAAAGTGCGTACGCAATCCAGCGCCGCGTCCGCCCATTTTGCCGCGAGGGAGTGATCTCCGCTCCGGAACGCCTGTCGGCCACGTTCTTGCCAGAGATGCGCCTGCTCGATCGGGGCATCCGCTCCATCGAGGAGCGCTGCCGCTTCAGCATAGCGGGATTCTGCGTTGTCCCGCTTGCCGACGTCCCAGAGCAGCCGACCGACCTTACGCAAAACGCGCGCCGAAGCGACACGATCTGCCGACTGGCGGTATGCCAGCAACACCGCCTCGTAGTGGTGGTGCGCGACCTGGCGGCGGCCTGCCGGGCCGCTCAGATCGGCAATGCGCTCTGCAATTGCCAGTTTGAGCGGTGTTTGCCCGATCGCACCCAATGCGGTCAGTGCTCGCTCATAGAAACGAAGGGCGTCATCGTTGGCGTATATCATGCGAGCGCGATCACCCGCCGCCTGCAGGTAATGCGCGCCCCTCTCCCGCTCGGCGCTCTGTGCGAAATGATGACCGAGCACGGCCAAATCCTCGAGCCGTTCCGGCTTGTCGCCGCACAGTTGCTCCAAGGCAGCACCGACCCGTCCGTGGATGTCGGTCCGGCGTTGCAGGAGCAGATTCTGGTAGATCACGTCCTGCAGCAATGTTTGCGTAAAGCGGTAGCTTTGCGACGAGCCCGAGCCAGATCCGGCAACTTCCTCGATGATTTCCGCATCGCAAAGCAGTTCGCAGCCGGCTTCTAGCCGGCCGGGGTCGGATGTAACGGTTTTCAGAAGGGTGGCATCGAAGCGCGGGCCAATTACCGCGGCTTCCTGGGCCAACCGGCGCACCTCTTGGGGCAACCGGTCGACCCGAGCAAGCAACATTGCCTGGATCGTGGCGGGAATGCCGGTTGCGACTTCGCCTGCCACAGTCCGCCATCGCTGGCCCTCGCGCATCAATACACCGCGATCGATAAGGCCGCGAACGATCTCCTCTAAAAAAAGCGGGTTGCCGCCCGAGCGATCGAGGATCTGGCCGAGAAGCCCTCCTGCGGAGTTTACCCAGCCCTCGCCAAAAAGCGCCGCCAGCAGACTGCGTCCGTCATCATTGTTGAGCGGCGAAAGCCTGAGCGCCGTGTGACTGACCCGATTTGAATCGAGCTGGTCATTGTCCGGCGCTGGACGATGGGTGACCAGCAACATCAACCGTGTGCGTTCCAACCTGTCCATCACGAAACGCAGTGCCTCAAGTGATGCGGCGTCGGCCCAGTGCAGGTCTTCCACGACAATCAACAGCGGCGACAACGCAAGCCGCCGCTCGATGATTGTGCGGACTGCGTAAAGAATTTGCCGCCGCAGCTGCTCGGGTTCGACATGCTGCAAGGTGGCATCGGGGTCGCCAAGGCCAAGCACATGGTAAAGCAAAGGCATCAGTCGCTTCGCCTCTTCGCCCTGCAGGCCGAGATCGGTAAGCAAGGCTGCGAGCTTCCCCCTTATTTCATCCCCATTTTCGTTCTGCATCATCCCCGCAGCGCTGCGCACAACTGCGTCCAAGGCGCCAAATGATTGTTCGCCCAGCGGTGAGCACGCGGCCTGCCGCACGGCGACGTTGCGAAAACGATCCTCGTCGCCGACGCGGGCGACGAACTCCTTCACCAGCCGCGATTTCCCGATACCGGCTTCTCCGACGAGGCGGACAAGTTGGGCCGAGCCGTCGCACGCCTGGTCAAGGCTCGCCAACATTCTATGAAGCTCCGCACCGCGACCAATCATCGGCGCGCTGAGGCCGAGCGCCTCGAGCCCACGTGCTGCACGCGGGGCCGCAAGCGGTGCATCCAGTCGATGGACGAGCACGCTGCCGGCCTTGCCGCGAAGCACGACATCGCCCAGCGACTCGTAAGAAAAGGCATGCCGGGTCAGCCTGTGAGTGAGTTCGCCTACCAGCACCTCACCCGGTGCGGCCAGCGATTGCAGGCGCTGCGCCGTATTCACGGTGTCGCCGGTCACCGAATAGGATTTGGCGGTGCCGATGCCCAATCCGCCAGTAACCACCGGACCGGTGTTTATGCCGATGTGGAGTAACAGAGGCGAGCCGGAGTGGGGAGTGCCTTCACCGAGCCGCGCCGTCCGGGCGATCATGTCGAGAGCGGCGCAAAGCGCACGTTCCGGGTCGTCTTCATGCGCCACCGGCGCACCGAACAAAGCGAGCAGCGCATCGCCGATGAATTTGTCGACGAAACCGCCAAAGTTCCGCACGGCCGCCGTCAATTCCTTGAACAGCGCGTTCTGCAGAGCTTGCATCACCTCGGGGTCGAGTTGTTCGCTGAGTGTCGTGAAGCCGCAAAGGTCGGCGAACAGGACCGTTACCGTCCGGCGATCGGCGTCAGAGACGGGATGCAGCCCATAGCTTTCGATGTTCGTAGGCAGCGACAGGATTCGAGAAGGCGGCACGATGGTCCCGCTTGGTTTCGGAACAGACCGTTCGGCGGCTTTTGCGGACGCACCAAGGCTTGCCCCACATTTCGGACAGAACTCGAAATCAGGTGCGCAGGGGTAGCCGCAGCTGGCGCATGGCACAGGCTGGCGCCTGCCACACTTCGGACAGAAGGCGTAACCGCCCTCAATCTCGAAACCGCAGCCCGAGCAGTCCATGGAAACCTCACCCGAGCATGATGCCGAAAAGTGTGAAGCGGTTTTCGGACCACATCCTGCTCTGTCTCTTTGACCTAGAGATGGATTCAGATTTCAGGTCGATTCGGCCTGCAATCATCCGGCTCTTGGGGCCATGACTCGTGATCTCGCCACGCCCTTCACAGCCAGGGTATTCACAATGATGAACCGATAGCCGTCAACCGGCAAGCGGCAGCAAATGGGCATCCGTGGGTCCGGTGGCGGAGCGTTGCCGATTCGGACGGCTGCTTGGCCGTCGTTGCGAAGTTCTCTCTTCGCCCCTCCGTCTTCCTGCTATCATGGAGATGAGGAGACGGACCTTGAGCGAGAATCGCAGACTAGTCGCAATCCTGGCTCCAGATGTGGTTGGATACAGCCGGTCGCCGGCGCGGACGAAGATTCGCCTCGCGTCTGGAGGGCGTCGCGGCGCCCGGCGCCATTGCCTGTCCGAGGACGCCTATCGCCAGGTCAAGGCGAGTCTCGACCTCTCGGTCAGCGATCTCGGCACGCGTGGGCGGCATGGCAGGAACTGCTCGCGTCAATCCTGACTATTCGCTGGAATACCGTCGCAAAGTCTTGCCTTACAAGAACCATGCCGATTTCGAACTCATGATCGACGGGCTCCGCAAGGCCGGAATAGTGCAATGACAAATGAGGGCATGCGGTCGGATCAGACGCCAAAGGCTCGGCCGATCTTGCGCCATCGGGCGTTTTCACGAACCAGTTTCAGGTCGTCGGTCGTCTCGGCAAAGGTGTGCGAACGGTAGTGCCCGAGCAGGTCAGGAAACAGCCTCCCTGCCGGCAGGCCGGCAACCTGTTCGCGGACCGACATTTTTTCATCGATGACCCGGGTGCCCCAGGCATTTTCCCGAACCTGCAACTCGGCAGCCAGACCGCGCTCTTCCGGCGCGGTTTCATCCAGCGCAGCCAGCAGGATCGAGTGGAAAAGCGCTACATAACCGATCTGCCTCAGCCCGCCCACCACCCGCACGCGAGGCAATATGGCAAGAACGAGGAACGTCAAGAACAAGTTCGGCAGCAGCACGCCGTCCAGCAGCGCCTGCTTGAGATGCGCCCGCTCGAACGGGATGGAAAGACCATTCGGCCTTTCAGGCTCGATCAGGTGCCCGTTCTCAAAAACAAGCTTGCGCACGCGCTCCTCGCGAATGCCCCAGAAATAGGCCGTGGCATTGGGCAGGAATCTGCCAAATGGGCCCGATTCGGTCTCTTGCAGGGTACGTTCGAGACGCTGACGCCTTGCGGGCTCAAGGAGCAGCTTGGAAAGAAGGCTGCCGTCATGGTCCAGATGCCGCGCCACGACGGAAGCCGCGAGCCGGTCATCGATGAACACCGGCCGAGCCATGCCAGAACGATCCCAATCGGCGACCAGATCCTCGTTGAGGTCTGTCAGTGCATCGGCGGCGGTTCCAAACACCTTGTCCTGGCTGGCGAGCAGTGTGCCCAGCCAGCGGCTGGCATCCGTTTCGTCGCCCACCGCTTCGAGCGCCCGCTTGTTGAGGGTGACCGGGCCGGCCGCGCAGGCGCTTTTGCGGCATAGTTTGTGGCGCCCCATGCCAAACAAGTTGACCTTGTCGTCGCCGACATCGAGCCATCCCGGCCCCTCCCGGCCAATTGTCTCCATGGTCATCGTCGTTCCCATGAAGCCGACGAACGCCGACAGCCCGTTTTCGACCGCGCCGAGCCAGGCAAACAGGAGGGCATCGAAGGTGATCCTGTCCATCAGCAGCAGGCAGTGTAGGCCGGACTGGATCACCGGTCTGTGGTCGAATTCTTCAAGGGCCTTGCCGACCTCTTCAGGCTGCATGATCAAATCAAGGCGCTGATGCAGTACATCAAGCAGGATCGAACGGGCAGCGATCGCCGGACCCGAAGCAGGCCTTGCCACCGGCCGCCACAGATGGCGGGCGTATTCGGAAACCGGTGCATTCCAGTTCTGCTCGATGTCACGCACGACTTCCGGGCAGAGCAGTGACAGCACTGCCAGAACATCCACCGGAGCCTTAAGGGTCGGATCAAAGTCCCTGGTCATCAGAACCGCAGCCGGGCCATGCTCAGAAGGTCGTGATACCGTCCTTCGGTAAAGCCGGCCTTCACATGCCGGCCTTCGACCTCGAAGCCGTGGCTTGTGTAGAGGCGGATGGCCGGTTCATTGTCGGCATAGACGGTCAATTCGACTCGCTTCAGGGCGCGCCAGTTGTCGGCCACGTCAAGCAGCGCGCCAAGTATGGCAGAGCCGATACCCTTGCCGACAAAGCCATCGTCAAGGCCGATATTGATCTCGCCGATGTGCGAACGGCGCGGCGAACCCTGCACGACCAGGCTGCCATGGCCGACGACCTTGCCGTACAGCTCGGCAACGATCCAGGTGGTTTCCTGGCCGGACTTGGTGATACGCCGTTCTACCTGCTCCACCATCTCGAATGGCATCCTGAGCGTGCCCCAGCGGAAGCCCGGCATGTTGAAGATGGCGCAAAGCGCCTCCGCATCGCTTGGCCGAATGGCCCGGAGTTGCGGCTGGATTTCCTTTGGGAATGGCGAGGTCGTGCTGGTCATGGCTTTCCCGGCAAAGGCAATAGGCCCGGCACGATGCACCGGACATCATCTGAAAATCCAGCCATCTCATCATCCTATGATGCCGATTGCGCGCTGAAGTACCGGGAGACGGCGTAGAGTTTGAAGATGCCGCTGATTCCGATCCAGCCGAAAAGGGCGAGCCAGCACAATGTTCCCGTCGCCGTCCAGTCGATCCGGTGCATTACGGCCTCGGTGATGACAAGGCCAAGGATGGCAAACAAGCCGACCAGAAACTGCGCCAGACCGAGCACCAGCAGCTCTTCGCGCGGCGCGCTTTTCCAGACGAGATATGTGCCGCCCGCTCCGGCGAGGAAGATGGCGCTGTAAACCTGAGCGTGGAAGGCGTCGATCGGCCACGGCCAAAAGCCGCCGAATGTCAGGGGAAACAGCAACAGACCGACGCCATAAAGCCCAAGGATCGCCATTTCCATCGACATATAGCCGCGCCATGCAGAGTTTAAGGTCACGCCCTTTGCGGAAGGACGGCCCCCGGCCCGTAACAGGAACAGCCCGGATACCGCGACCGAAGCAAGATAGACCAAGAACCAGAGCCAGGGCGCTTTCCGCTCGAAGTTGAAATAGCCGAGATTGATGAACGAAGCCGCCGAAACGATGACGGTGAAGATGAAGGCCATGACAAGCACTAGCCTGCCTGGCGACCAGCGATTCCAGACCAGCAGCGCCGCCATCACGGCCATTTCGGCGGTGTAGAAGCCGCCGAGGAAGCGGGCGTTGAACGGCGTGACGGCCCAAGGCCAGCGCGGCCTGACCAGCGCAGGCGCGAAAAAAAGGCCGGCGCCGACAATCAGGACGATGATGACCCCCGCCGAGAAAAGCCGCAAGGCCGCGGGAAATGGCGGGTTGTCGGGTGTCGGCGCGGGAGAAAGTCCCAAAGATGAATACCCCATGGACCCACCATAGTACCGCTTGCGATCGGTGAAAATCCCGACGGAATTGACACGTCGGCGGGCTTTTCATTCGAATGGCCGTACGATCCGTTTCGAAGTAAGATAGAGCGCTCGGAACGAAGACCGGTTCCGGTCAACCACCTCGGGGGTGCATTTTCCGGAGCCTGTACGATGACCGAAATTCAGGATCTGTTCTCGCTTTTGCAGCAATCGACCGATGTCGATCTCCAGGCAATCGACGCGATCCGGCGGACCATCGCGGAAGGCAAGGATCATGAACTTTGCCGCATCAATGTGCCGGCTTTCGCCAGCAAGCATGGCCTCGACGAGGAACGCGCCATAAGCGCCTTCCTCCATGCGGCGCGGGTGGGCATCTTCGACATTTCATGGAATGTTCTGTGCCCCGGCTGTGGCGGCGTGCTCGACACCAACGCTACGCTGAAAACCCTGCAGAAGGACGAATACACCTGCGCGCTATGCTCCGAAGGCTATTCGCCGACCCTCGATGAGATGGTCGAGGTGACATTCACCGTCAGCCCTCGCGTGCGCAGGATTGCCGCCCACAATCCACACGAACTGCCGTTGGTGGAATATTTTCGCCAGATTTACTGGGGATCCGGCGTCGATCTGCCGGAAGAGGATTTGGCGAAAAACATAGAAGCGTTCTCGCTGGAGGATATCGAGCTGGCGCCGGGCGAAAAGGCCGTTCTGCCCATACAGCTTCCGTCCGAATTCATCATCGTCTTCGAGCCGGTCACCCATTCAGCGCAGTTCATCGACGCGAAGGGCGAACCAACAAAAGAGCGGCGAAGCCTGTCGTTGGCTTTCGACCGCGACCATGTCCAGAACCAGACACTGGAAATGCAACCTGGTCCGCTGCGTATTTCGCTGGAAAACAGGACCGACACCCGCGTGCTGCCGGCAGTCTTCATCGCCGGCGAGGCATTGCATAATTTCCTGGGCAAACGCCGGCCTTTTCTGACCGCCAAGCGCCTGCTCACCAACCAGACGTTCCGCGACCTCTATCGTACGGATACGCTCGACATCAACCAGCGCCTGAAGATCACCAGCCTCACCTTCCTGTTCACCGACCTGCGCGGATCGACCGCGCTTTACGAGCGGGTGGGCGACCTTTCAGCCTTCGATCTCGTGCGCGTGCATTTCCAGGTTCTGCACGAGATCGTCGCGGCGGAGGCAGGCGCGGTGGTGAAGACCATCGGTGATGCGGTGATGGCGACATTCGCGACGCCTGATCGCGCGATGGCTGCGGCCCTCAGGATGCGTGATGCCATGCGTGCGCTCAATGACAGAAGCGGGCGCGAGGATCTGCTGCTCAAGATAGGTGTCCATGCCGGCCCCTGCATCGCCGTGTCCATGAATGAGCGACAGGACTATTTCGGCCAGACGGTCAACATTGCCTCACGGGTCCAGAACCTGGCCAACGCACAGGCTATCTTCGCCACCCGCGCGGTGGTCGACGACAATCTCACCGCCGATCTGTTGCGCAGGAACGCTCTGACGCCCGTGCCTCACGAAGTCTCGCTGCGCGGCATCGAGCGGGAGATAGCGGTGTATACAATCCCCTGAGCAATTGGGCCGCCCAGAGCAATCCCAGGGAAAGTGTAAACGGTTTTTCGGGGAAAGCGCGTAGCACTTTCACTTGGAATTGCGGTGGAGCAGCGTTTGCGTGAAAAGATGAGGCGCTCTCGGCCGCTCACACGCGCTTGCAGAGGAAATAACGATCGGCGGGTTCTGAAGTCGGCGCCGGGAGCCGTTGCAGCAGCGGGTGATCGAGCGGCGTGCCACTGACCGCGAAGCCGCCGACTCGAAGCAGGCTCGCAATCAGATCGGGTAGCCAGGTAGCAGTCACTGCATCCCGATCGTCATAGCCGGTGCCGATGTCGGCATGAACAAGGGCGGCTTCGATGCCAATGAACTTGCGGGCCGTCTCGCGTATTTCGCCGAGCACGAGGTTTTCGGCTTCGGGAATTGAGCTGGCATGTGCGCCGACTTCGCGGTCGAACACCACGATCCGGCGCCCGGGCAGGCGCTCGCGCAGATGGTGGAACGTCCGACCGTTGCCGAGGCCGAGCTCGAATACAAGCCCCTCCATCTTCGCCACCTCGACGCAGACTTGGTCGAGAATGTCGCGCTGTGCGGTCATCCTGCTGATGAAATTCTCGAGGCGACTCATATGCTTTTGTGTTTCCTGAACCAGCTCAAGAGATCGTCAATGCCGCCGACAAGAACTGTTCACGGGTGAATCCCGAAGGCGTAGTGCCAAACTCGATCACGTGTCGGCACATATAGAGGCGGACGATGAACACTGCAACAACCGTACAAGCGACCGGCAAGGATCATACCGGGTGGAATAGGCGGCACGGCGCGCGGCAAAATAACGACATCACTTGTAGGGATCTGCGGCGTCGCGCAAGCCGTCGCCGAGGAAGTTGAACGCCATGATGACGAGAATGACGGGGAGCATCGGCAAGAGAAGCCATGGATAGAACGCGATCACGCTGACGCTGCGCGCTTCCGTGAGCAGGATGCCCCAACTGGTTATCGGTGCCCTCAGGCCGAGTCCGAGGAAGCTCAGCGCCGTTTCGCCCAGGATCATGCCGGGAATGGAGAGCGTCGCCGTCGCGATCAGATGCGACATGAAGCCGGGGATGAGATGCCTCCCAATGATGCGGCTGCTTCCGGCGCCCATCAACTGCGCGGCCAGAACGTAATCCTCCTCGCGCAAGGCCAGAAGCTTTGAGCGCACGGCCCGCGCCAGTCCGGTCCAGTCGAGCACCCCGAGGATGACGGTGATGCCGAAGTAGATCAGGATCGG
>NZ_RZTF01001160.1:0-228 GCF_004023175.1 Mesorhizobium sp. M7A.F.Ca.MR.362.00.0.0 | reverse complement strand
CACGGCGGTGCTGACGCTCGGCGTCATTGCCACGGTCGTGCTCGTGATGATCCTCTGGTACGTGCTCAATCACACGGCATGGGGCCGCCATGTCTACGCCGTTGGCGATGATCAGGAGGCGGCGAAGCTGTCGGGCATCCAGACCAAGAAGGTGCTGATGACGGTCTACACCCTTGCCGGGCTGATCGCCGCTTTCGCTGCCTGGGTCTCCATCGGCCGCAACGGCTC
>NZ_RZTF01001159.1:0-229 GCF_004023175.1 Mesorhizobium sp. M7A.F.Ca.MR.362.00.0.0 | reverse complement strand
GGAGAACGCAGGGTATGAAACATCCTGCCATGCTACGACAGGTCCAGAGGACGCTACAACAGCGGCAAGGATTGCAGTAGAAAGAAGATATGATCTTGTTGTTGCTGCAGGCGGTGACGGGACGATTAATGAAGTAGTAAATGGGCTTGCAGAGCAGGAGTACCGGCCGAAGCTTCGGCTTATCCGAGTGGGAACGACTAATGATTTCGCAAGAGCCTTGCATATCCCC
>NZ_RZTF01001158.1:0-229 GCF_004023175.1 Mesorhizobium sp. M7A.F.Ca.MR.362.00.0.0 | reverse complement strand
GTTTGTGCTACTATTGGAGCCGCTTCTAACCAGCTCTCCAGTTTATTAATGTCTTCCTTTAGACTGACAGCATTGTCTTCTTCTGCTTCCAGCTCTTGGGCCAGCTCCTCTCTTCTTTGCAGCAGCCCGCTGTATTGCTCATTTGTTTTTTCTGCATTTTTCAGCTGTTGGCGAGCATCCTTTAAAGACTGCTGGTTTCTTTAAAGGATGCTCACCAACAGCTGAAAAA
>NZ_RZTF01001157.1:0-229 GCF_004023175.1 Mesorhizobium sp. M7A.F.Ca.MR.362.00.0.0 | reverse complement strand
GGTTTCAAGTACATCTTTAATAATAAAACAACCCTTTGTTTGAAAAGCACTGGATGGATTAAAATAAAAACCCGACTTGTACATAAAACCAAATGGATAAAGAAAAACAACATCTAAAGAAAAGTCGGTAGGTGCTAATTTCCATTTGCTATGTATTATACAGTTCCTTTGTATAGGCATTTGAAATTGATGTTATACAAAAACCCTTTGAATATTTTGGTTATAGTTG
>NZ_RZTF01001156.1:0-229 GCF_004023175.1 Mesorhizobium sp. M7A.F.Ca.MR.362.00.0.0 | reverse complement strand
CACAGACTCAGAGCGGCAATTACGACTTGAACCTAACCTCGTATTGTCTTGAAAAGATTTATACCTCTCACGGAATGTTAAATATGAAAGAATTATCTTCCCTAACCGGTTATTCTGACCGTTATATCCGCAAAAAGTTTGAACATTATATTGGCTTTTCTCCAAAAGAATTTAGCCAAATTGTCAGACTGCAAAAGTCAGTGGAAAGCCTGCTCGCTAACAATTCAGC
>NZ_RZTF01001155.1:0-229 GCF_004023175.1 Mesorhizobium sp. M7A.F.Ca.MR.362.00.0.0 | reverse complement strand
GACAGTTATAAAGTAGTTCAGTCGCATTTTGACTAGGGAGGATTAAGAATGAAAACGACCATTCAGCAGGAAATAAATATAAAGCCAACAGTGAAGAAACTGCCTGTAAAAGCCTACTGGAGAAAGATTTTAAAAACAGGGATAATCACCTGGATAGGGCTGCTGCTCATCTGGACAATTGCTGCATATTTCTCTGATCCGCAATTTTTACCAAGTCCGCTTGCTACAT
>NZ_RZTF01001154.1:0-229 GCF_004023175.1 Mesorhizobium sp. M7A.F.Ca.MR.362.00.0.0 | reverse complement strand
AACCTTCCCTCGCAGAACTAGATGCCGTAATGGGCCGGCCTTCGCGAGCATAGCCAGGTTGGGTGGCTGTCCCTCAGAATGATGGTGTTGAAACGGAGTCCGAGCGATCGGCTCCAAGCATCATGAGAGGAACAGCCATGGAACACTATGTGGGAATCGATGTCTCTCTGGAAGAGAGCAGCGTGTGCATTGTTGACGCGACCGGAACGATCGCGCGCGAGGTCAAGAT
>NZ_RZTF01001153.1:0-230 GCF_004023175.1 Mesorhizobium sp. M7A.F.Ca.MR.362.00.0.0 | reverse complement strand
CAATAAAAATATCCCCAGTCGTTTGAGACACTGATTGTTTTTCCTCAAAAGATCGATCAGCATATTTTTTTCGTACATCTACTGAACGAATCATATATTCTGTAATATCACCGCGTCGTATATGTGTTTCGTTTAAAGCTACAATTGCTTCCAATTCGCTAACATCAGACTCTAATTCGATTTCTAATTCTAAAATATCTCGATTAAGCTCCCCGAGTCTACGAAGTTCA
>NZ_RZTF01001152.1:0-230 GCF_004023175.1 Mesorhizobium sp. M7A.F.Ca.MR.362.00.0.0 | reverse complement strand
TTCTTAACTTGCTTGTGGCAGGAGTGGCCTTTATTGTTGTCGCCCTTTTTCCTTATAAGGCATTTATGAGCAATAGATTTCTCGTTCCCATGGTTTTTATATCGTTAATTGGTCTTTTCGGTGTTTTTGTTCTTGGTCATGTGGCAGGAAATGCACAAAGCTGGTATAAGCTTGGAACTGCAAGCCTGCAGCCTGCGGAATTTGTTAAGCTGTCGGTGATTGTTTATCTC
>NZ_RZTF01001151.1:0-230 GCF_004023175.1 Mesorhizobium sp. M7A.F.Ca.MR.362.00.0.0 | reverse complement strand
TCCCTGAGGAGTACCACGCTGAAGATCTTGCAGGCAAACCAGCTGTGTTCAAAGTGAAAATTCACGAAATCAAAGCGAAAGAGCTTCCTGAGCTTGACGATGAATTCGCAAAAGATATCGATGAAGAAGTGGAAACACTCGCTGAATTAACTGAAAAAACTAAGAAACGTTTAGAAGAAGCGAAAGAAAACGAAGCTGACGCTAAATTGCGTGAAGAGCTTGTTCTGAAA
>NZ_RZTF01000114.1:0-16595 GCF_004023175.1 Mesorhizobium sp. M7A.F.Ca.MR.362.00.0.0 | reverse complement strand
TAATTGCAATACCAATCTTGCAGGCGCGTGGCGCTTGCCGCGACAGACGCCATTAGACGCCGTTGCGCTTCCCCGAACCAGCCAAAGACAACAACACTTGTCCTCAGACACCACGACCGCTCCAGAAGCGTTGACCTTTTCAGACCTCGGCCTGTCGCCGAAGGTCCTTTCCGCAGTCACCGACGCCGGCTACACCGAGCCGACGCCGATCCAGGCGGGCGCCATTCCGCATGCCCTGCTGGGCAAGGACGTGCTGGGCATTGCCCAGACCGGCACCGGCAAGACGGCCTCCTTCGTGTTGCCGATGCTCACAAGGCTGGAAAAGGGCCGCGCCCGCGCTCGCATGCCGCGCACGCTCATTCTGGAGCCGACGCGCGAGCTCGCCGCTCAGGTCGAGGAAAACTTCGTCAAATACGGCAAGAACCACAAGCTCAACATCGCGCTTCTGATCGGCGGCGTGTCGTTCGACGAACAGGACAAGAAGTTGGAGCGTGGCGCCGACGTGCTGATCGCGACACCCGGCCGTCTGCTCGATCACCGCGAGCGCGGCAAGCTGTTGCTCAACGGCGTCGAGATCCTCGTCATCGACGAAGCGGACCGCATGCTCGACATGGGCTTCATTCCCGACATCGAGCGCATCTGCGAAATGATCCCGTTCACCAGGCAGACGCTGTTCTTTTCGGCGACGATGCCGCCCGAAATCACCAAGCTCACCGAAAAGTTCCTGCACGCGCCGGTCCGCGTCGAGGTTTCGAAGGCAGCATCCGCCGCCACCAACATCATCCAGCGGCTGGTCAAATCAGGCTCCAAGCCGTGGGACAAGCGCGAGACGCTGCGCAATTTGATCAAGGCCGAAGACGCAGAACTGAAGAACGCCATCATCTTCTGCAACCGCAAGGTCGAAGTGTCGGAGCTGTTCCGCTCGCTGCTGAAGCATGATTTCGACGCCGGTGCGCTGCATGGCGACATGGACCAGCGCGCGCGCATGCAGATGCTGGCCAATTTCCGCGACGGCAAGCTGCGCTACCTCGTCGCTTCCGACGTTGCCGCGCGCGGCCTCGACATCCCCGATGTCAGCCATGTCTTCAACTATGACGTGCCGATCCACGCCGAGGACTATGTCCACCGTATCGGCCGCACCGGGCGCGCCGGACGCTCCGGAAAATCCTTCACCATCGCGACCAAATCTGACACCAAATACATCGATGCCATCGAACGTCTGATCGGCAACAAGATCGAGTGGCATGACGGCGACTTGTCGACGGTGGTTGCCAGCGAAGGCGAGGACGATGCTCCGCGCCGTGGCAAGGGCGCGCCGCGCCGTGCCGGCCGCAAGGACGACGACCGCGGCAGGGAAAAGAGCGGCGAGCGCAAACCGCGCGAACGCCACGCCAAGCGCAGCGAAGATGCCGCACCGGAAACAGTCCGCGAGGATCAGCCGGTGGCCGAGGCCGCAGCCGCCGACATCGGCGAACGGCGTTCGCGCAAGGAAGCGATCCGTTCGGAAAACACCGAGCGCAAATCATCCGATCGCAATGAACAGCGCGCACCCGAACGCGGCGACACCCGGCCACAGCGCGACAACAGCCGCCCTGCCCGCCAACGCCACCAGGAAGACAATGATTCCACCGTTGGCTTCGGCGACGACATGCCGGCCTTCATGCGGATCGTCGCCAAGGTCTGATCCCGACCGCTTCGAAGGCGAGCCGGCCACTCGGCTGCCTTCTCGGCAAAGCTCTTTCAGCCTGGCTCGCCCGTTACATCGGCCCAGGCATCATCTTGGTCGGTTTTTCCAGCATCGGAAACTCGGCCTTGTTGCATTTCACGTTCGGGTTCGTCGGACTGAACATGCCGTTCGGGTTGTCCCCGAGCCAGGCATGAAGGTCGTAATGGACGAACTCCTTCGGGATGAGAGGGTAGTGCCCCTCCATAGGTCCCATGAAGGTTTGGCCAAACAGCTTGGGCGGCTCCTTGGTGTCCGGCGTCAGCGGCACCAGCCATTCCACTCCGACCAACTTCAGGCCTTCCTTGGTCGGCTCGTAGATCAGCACGTTCGGCCTCATCGGATCGAGCTTCTGGCCGACACTCGGGACATTGACGAAGTGGATGCCCATGGCGCCCTTCGGGTAGTCCATCGCGCCCGGTATCTTTTCTCCGCTGTAGTGGACGCAGCCGACGGTCGACAGATAGAGGTCGCGGACGGCAGCGGTGTAATCCTCATATTTGGCGAGCGACTTCTTCAAGGCTTCGATGTCGGCCTTGTTGGCGTCCTCGGCGCGAGCCGAAGCAACGTTCAGCCACGCGCCTACCAAACCTGTCAAAACGAGGACGCCGCAGCGCCCAAGGCTGGCTGTTCTTGTCATGCATTCCTCCCAGATTTCTGATCTGGCCGTGCAAGACCGAGGCGGAAAAATGCTGATTGCGCGGCCAGTGACACCGCCTCATCCCCTCAGGAACAGCGATGATGCTATTCCTTTCCATAGCTGCGGGAAAGATGTATTTTAGCAATAGCTAATTGAATAACACCCAATATCCGCTCAAACAAAAAACGGCCCCCATGGGAGCCGTTTCGCATTGGTTTGCCGTACAAATCAGGTGAGCGGCGAAAGCTGGATCTCGACGCGGCGGTTCTGGGCGCGACCTTCGGCCGTGGCATTGGATGCGACGGGGCGCGTCTTGCCGAAGCCTGTGACTGCGAAGCGTCGCTGATCCACGCCCTGACCGGACAGATAGTTCGCCACCGCCAAAGCACGACGCTGCGACAGATCGAAATTGTGCTGGTCGCCACCGGTCGAATCGGTGTGGCCGAACACGTCGACCGTGGTCTGCTTGAACTTCTTCAGCACAAGCGCGACAGAGTTCAGGACTTGGTAGAAGCCGGGCTTCACCGCATCCTGGTCCGAGTTGAAGGTGATGTCGGACGGCATATTGAGGATGATCTGGTCGCCGCTGCGGGTGACGCTGACACCGGTGCCCTCGAGCTGCCGGCGCAGTTCGGCCTCGTTCTGGTCCATGGTGGCGCCGATGGCGCCGCCGGCCAGCGCGCCGATGCCGGCGCCGATCAGTGCGTTGCGGCGGTCGTTGCCGCCGGCAAGCAGGCCAAGGCTGGCACCCGCCAGAGCACCAAGGCCGGCGCCTGCCGCCGTGTTGGAAATCTTCTGGTCGCCCGTATACGGATCGGTGGTGGTGCAGGCGCTCACGAGCACAGCCGTCGCCACGACGACGAGCACAGTCTTTTTCATAGGATCGTCCCTCTCCAAGTCACGCCTTGCGGTGGCGCCAAATCAGCCCTTCCCGCGACTTGTACCACGAATTGCGGCGAAAAGCGGAACGGCAAAAGCGCCGCTCACGGCTTTTCCCGAGGGACCGATACCCGGCGATAGCGCCGCATCGCCGGGCCGCAATCGTTCGGATCAGGCTACCAGAGGTTCTTGCCGTCTATGACCACCACTTCGACCTTGTCGAGATCGAAATCGTCGAACAGTCGCGATTTGACGCTGATCTTGGGATTGTCGAAATCCGGCTCGCCGGTCGACCAGTCCGGCGTTTCGGTAAAAGTGCCGCAGCCGCAGGCGGCGCAAAAACCGTGCTTTACGGTTTTCGATCCCCAGCGGTAGAAAGAGACGCTCTCCATCGGGCTGGTGAGCTTGAATTGCGAAGGCACGTAGTAGGCCCAGAGCGAGCCGCGTTTCGAGCAGAAAGAACAGGTGCATTGCGTCACCGTCTGCGGTGCCTGCGAAACCTCGAATGTCGTCGCCTTGCAATGACAGCTTGCCTTGATGGTCATCAACGAACTCCTCCTGTCGCCCGCCGCCCTGTGCGGCAAAGGCAGCATAAAGAGGTGCTCCTGACAACTGTCTGTCAGCAGGCATCACCCGAACCGCGCAAACCCGGCCTGCGGCCCCGGTCACACGCGACCGCGGACGTCCGACCGCCATCCTGTCGTCAATAAGAGCGCGGCGGCACGAACAGGCAGATTGTCTTGCCGGCGTCGAGGCCCGCTTGGTGCGCACACCAATGGAACTCGCCGTCCGGGCTGTCCTTGACACGCTTGTCGGTCATTGGAACGATCTCACCCGTTCCGGCGATGACATAGCCCTCGGGTTTCTCCAGCACTTCGCCTGTATGGGTCGTGCGACAATCATAGTTGGCGCAGCATGCGAACGGATAACTCCAGCCCTGTGGCTTTGCCGCCGTGGGTGTGGCGTCATGCGCGAAGGCGGGTGCCGTCAGCATTGCCATCGCGCCGATCGCGAACAGGGAAAACAAAAGTCGGCCAGCCGGTTGAACGGCATTGGCCGATCTGAGTGTGGCAGCAGACATGACGCGTTCCTTTCAAACGAGCTCAAGCGTTTCGCTTGCCCGTTCCCGGAACGTATCTTCCCAGTGGCCGGATCGTCGGGTCGCAGATATGCCGCGTCCGGCCATAAATGCTTTTTCTCTCCCAGCGTTTGGATGCTGGGCTGATTCCTTGGTCGGCGCAAGAAGATGCATTCCCGACGTCGTTCTATAAACGTCAGGTATCCGCTACCGCCGACGAGATGAGGCCAAGGTCAATTCCCGGCAAACGGGCGTCGAATAAACGGAATTGGCCCGCTGTGGTTCCAGCCTATTGCTGGTCAGAGCCGGCAATCACGTGCTCTTGATACTGCGGCAGGTCATCGGTGATGGTGAACCAGCCCGCCTTCGAACCGACGAAGATGTGCTCGGTCGGGCGGATGGATGGGTCGTCGACGAGCGTTCCCATGGCGACATGAACGTAGGCGCCGTCGCGCACAAGCGAATAAAGCAAGGAGCCACACCGGCCGCAATGCGCGTTATGGCCGCTTTCGTCGCCGAAGATCAGGAGCTTGTCCCCGCCTTCGGTGAGGACAAGCTTTTCACGCTCGATACCGGCGAAAGACTTGAAGGCCGATCCGGTGGTGCGCCGGCAGTCCGAACAATGGCAATTCGCGGCATAGAGGAATTCGTCGGCGACCTCGTAGTGAACCGCGCCGCAAAAGCACTTTCCGGTGAGCTTGGTCGGCAATCCTCTCCTCCGTCGCTGTGGTGCGCAGGGGTATGTTCATATTGAGGTCAGGCTAGCCTCACCTGAATATGGACATATCCTAATCCAGGTCTGCTACGGCTTCGCCCGCACCGCCTTCGATGCGCTGCGACAACGAGGCTTCCATGAAATCGTCGAGGTCGCCATCGAGCACGCTCGACGGGCTGGTGCTCTCGACGCCGGTGCGGAGATCCTTCACCAGCTGGTAGGGCTGCAGCACATAGGAGCGTATCTGGTGACCCCAGCCTATATCGCTCTTCGACGCTTCGGTGGCGTTTGCAACCGCCTCGCGCTTCTTCAGCTCTTCCTCGTAAAGGCGCGAGCGCAGCATCTCCCAGGCCTTGGCCTTGTTCTTGTGCTGCGAACGTTCGGCCTGGCAGGCGACCGCAATGCCGGTGGCCAGATGCGTGATGCGCACCGCCGAATCGGTGGTGTTGACGTGCTGGCCGCCCGAGCCGGACGAGCGATAAGTATCGATGCGGACATCCGATTCCGAGACGTCGATCTCGATCGTGTCGTCGATGACCGGATAGACCCAGACGCTGGCGAAGGACGTATGCCGGCGCGCATTGCTGTCATAGGGCGAAATACGCACCAAGCGATGAACGCCCGATTCCGTCTTCATCCAGCCATAGGCATTGTGGCCTTTGATCATCAACGTGGCCGACTTGATGCCGGCCTCTTCGCCGTCATGCATTTCCAGCACTTCGACCTTGAAGCGACGACGCTCGGCCCAGCGCGTGTACATGCGCAGCAGCATCGAGGCCCAGTCCTGGCTTTCGGTGCCGCCGGCACCGGCATGGATTTCGAGATAGGTGTCGTTGGAATCTGCTTCACCCGACAGCAACGTCTCGACCTGGCGGGCCTTCGCTTCGCCTTGCATCGAGCGGATCGCGGCTTCGGCCTCGGCAATGACCCCCTCGTCGCGCTCTTCCTCGCCGAGCTCGATCAGGCCGATATTGTCTTCCAGCGCCTGCGTCAGACCTTTCACCGAGGCGATGCCCTCTTCGAGGCCCTGGCGCTCGCGCATCAGCTTCTGCGCTTCCAGCGGCTCGTTCCAGAGGCTGGCGTCCTCGGCGCGCACATTGAGGTATTCAAGCCGCTTTATGGCCTGATCCCAGTCAAAGATGCCTCCTCAGCAGGGTTATCGCCTGCCTGATCTCGTCGACAATATTCTGCGTTTCCGCGCGCATGGCTGGCTGTTCTGTCCTGTTTGCTGAAGTCGGTCGGCGCGATACATAGGCAGGCCGCCGCCGGCTGTAAAGCAAAATGGGCTGGCGCCAAGGCCAGCCCATCCGCTCATGAAAATCGTCAGTAGAGGCCGCCGCCGCCGGACTGGATGGCCTGGTTGGCCTGCGGCGACAACGCGCCACCGGTGGCATTGGAGCCGTCGGCGCCCATGCCGATGACCCAATAGCTGTCGGCGGGACCGGTACCCGGCTTGAAGGCTTCGATGATGGTGCCCGGATCGCCCGATGCGGCACGCATGCCGGTCTTGCGGTTGATGGCGACAAGGTTCATGCCTTCGGGCACCTTGAAATCGACATTGGGCGTGCCGTCCAGCGCCACCCGCATGAAGTCCTTGAAGATCGGGGCTGCGAGGCCGCCACCGGTGGCGCCATGGCCGAGGCCGCGCGGCGTGTCGTAGCCCATGTAGAGGCCGACGACGAGGTTGGGCGTGTAACCGATGAACCAGGCGTCCTTTTCGTCGTTGGTCGTTCCGGTCTTGCCGGCGATGTGACGGCCGAGTTCACTGATGGTGGCGCCGGTGCCGCGTTGCACGACACCTTCCATCATCGAGGTGATCTGGTAGGCCGTCATCGGATCGAGCACCTGCTCGGAATTGTCGACGAGTTCCGGCTCCGGCTGGTTCTGCCATTCGGGCGCATTGCAGCCCTGGCAGCCACGTTCGTCCTGCTTGAACACCGTCTTGCCGTAGCGGTCCTGGATGCGGTCGATGAGCGACGGTTTGATCGACTTGCCGCCATTGGCCATGATCGAATAGGCCGACACCATGCGCATCACGGTGGTTTCGCCGGAACCCAGCGCCATCGGCAGATAGGGTGCCAGATGGTCGTAGACACCGAAGCGCTCGGCATATTCGACGACCAGCTTCATCCCCATGTCATTGGCAAGCCGCACCGTCATCAGGTTGCGCGACTTCTCGATGCCGGAGCGCAGGGTCGCCGGACCGGCGACGGTGCCGTCGTAATTCTTCGGCGTCCAGCTCGTGTTACCGCTCTGGATCGTGATCGGCCCGTCCATGATCACCGAGGCCGGCGTATAGCCATTGTCGAGTGCGGCCGAATAGACGATCGGCTTGAACGAGGAGCCCGGCTGGCGCATGGCTTGCGTGGCGCGGTTGAATTCGGACTGCGCATAGGAGAAGCCGCCGACCATGGCCAGCACGCGGCCGGTGTGCGGGTCCATGGCGATCAGGCCGCCTTCCACTTCGGGCACCTGGCGCAGGCTGTAGGCGCCATCGGCACCATCGTTTTTCTGCACGAAGATGACGTCGCCCGGCTTCAGCACCTCCGCCGGCGACTTGGCCTTGACGGTCTTGCCGGCAACCACATGGCGCATGGCAAAACCCATGTCCTCCTTGCTGACGGTGCCTTCGACGCGCTCCTTGACGATCTCGCCCGACGCCTGCCGTGCGGGCTGCAGGCCGATCGACAGCCCGGTCGCCGAACTGTCGAGCACGACGGCGAGCGACCATTCGGGAACATCCTCCAGCCCCTTGACGGCGCCAAGCGGCACGCCCCAATCGCCCGACACGTCGATCGATGTTACCGGCCCGCGATAACCGCGCAGCGTGTCGTATTTCATCAACCCGTTCTGCATCGATTTGCGGGCAATGAGCTGTATCTTCGGATCGAGCGTGGTGCGGACGGAGAGGCCGCCTTCGTAAAGCGCGTTCTCGCCGTAGCGGGCGATGATCTGGCGGCGCACCTCTTCGGTGAAGTACTCGCCGGCGAACAGATAGGTGCCGCTGCGGCGCGGCGTAACGCCCAGCGGCTCGGCCTTGGCCTTGTTGCCTTCCTCACGCGTGACGTAGCCGTTCTCGACCATCTGGTCGATGACCCAGTTGCGGCGCTCGATCGCGCGATCGGCATGCTTGAAAGGGTGGTAGTTGTTCGGCCCCTTGGGCAGCGAGGCCAGGTAGGCGGCCTCGGCCACGGACAGTTCGTTGACCGACTTGTCGAAATAGGTCAGCGCCGCACCGGCGACGCCATAGGCGCCGAAACCGAAGAAGATTTCGTTGAGGTAGAGCTCGAGAATGCGATCCTTGGGATAGGCCTGCTCGATGCGGAAGGCGAGGATCATCTCCTTGATCTTGCGCTCGTAGGTCTGGTCCGAGGACAACAGGAAGTTCTTCGCCACCTGCTGGGTGATCGTCGAGGCGCCGACCTGGCGCCGGCCCGAGCCGAGATTCTGCAGGTTGACGATGATGGCGCGGCCGAGGCCGGTCACATCGATGCCTGGGTGATTGTAGAAATTCTTGTCTTCGGCCGACAGGAAGGCCGCCTTGACGCGGTCCGGTATGGCCTGGATCGGCAAATACAGGCGCCGTTCGCGCGCGTATTCGGCCATCAGCGCGCCGTCCGACGCATGGATGCGGGTGGTCACCGGCGGCTCGTATTTGGCCAGCACCTCGTAGTCGGGCAGATCTTTCGACAAATGGCCGATGTAGATCGCAACGCCCGCCGCGACCAAAAGGGCCAGCGTCGTGCCGATGCCGAAAAAATAGCCAATGAGACGAATCATACCCGCTCCAGTCCTTGGTTCGGGAATTTCCTAAACGAAGCCGCCTTTCGCGCAAGCTTTCGAGCCGGTCCCAATCCGTAATCGAAAACCCTTGTCGCCGCCATGTGGACAAAATACGGCAATGCCTGATTTCGCGGTCGCGAGCCGGAAATAAAAAGCATTGGGTGTTGTCGTCGCGCAACGCCGCCTCTGGTTGCAGGCGCTGCCGGTCATGTCAACCTCCGGTTCCCGGTCCGGCCTTGGCCGACGCGAACAGCGCGACGGCGTTGGTTATACTCTGGGCCGCCTTGCCGCGCCAGTCGGCGTTGAGCAACTGCGCCTCGTCCTTGGCGTTCGAGAGATAACCGAGTTCGACCAGCACCGACGGCACGTCGGGTGCCTTGAGCACCTTGAAGCCCGCCGAACGCTGCGGATTGTTGATGAGGCCGACGCTGGTCGACAACTGGCCAACCAGCGTGTGGGCGAAACTCATCGAGAAATTGTGCGTTTCGCGGCGGATCAGGTCGATCAGGATGTCGGTGACTTCCTTGTTGTCGTTCTTGATTTCCATGCCGGCGAACTGATCGGAGAGGTTTTCTCGGTCGGCAAGCGCCTGCGCCTCGGGGTCCGAAGCCTTGTCGGAGACGGTGTAGACGGTGGCGCCGCGAATGCCCTTGACGCTGATCGTGTCGGCATGGATCGAAATAAGCAGGTCGGCCTCATGCTGACGGGCGATGCGCACGCGGTCATCAAGACGCAGGAATTCGTCTGTGTCGCGCGTCATGAACACATCATAATTGCCAACGGCTGCGAGTTTGTCGCGCAGCTCCGTGGCGAAGGCCAGCGTGACATTCTTCTCGATGGTGCCGTTCAGGCCCTCGGCACCGCCGTCGATGCCGCCATGGCCGGGATCGATGACGACGGTGAACCGATGACCCGGATTGGAAACCGGTCCGGTGCCGACCCGCCCTCCCTTGTCGGTCGAAACGGTCGATCCGGTGGTCAGCGCCTGATTGGCCAGCGCCACATCGAACTCGCGCTCGGATGCCGCCGACATGTCGATGGCAATGCGGTAGCCGGTTCCGTCCTCGTTCTTGAGCACGTCGAGCTTGTCGACGGCAAAGGGACCCTTGCCGGTGAGGATCAGCCGCGAAACGCCCTCGCTAAGCGCGCCCAGACGCACGCCCTTGACCAGGCCCCGCGCCTTCAAATCCTTGGCATCAACGGCGAATCTCGTATTCGCGAGATCGATGACAAGACGGTTGGGACCGCGCAGCAGGAACCATTTGATATCGGGTTCGCGATCGAAGTCCATGACGATGCGCATCTTGGTGGCATCGCCGGCCATCTTGTAACCTTTTGCCACGAGCGGAGCGTCGGCGGCATTGGCTTTTGAGGACAAGGCAGATGAGACCGCCAGCAGCAGCAAGAGGGCGAAAGCGGCCAGGATCCGGCCGCCGACACGACATCCCTTGTCTGTGAAGTCCGCCAATCCCATCTCTCTTCCAGTCGCTCCCGGTTTGGCGCCCGGCGCCGGTCGTTTCGTCGAAATGCCGGTTAGGCCGCGAACTCGATTAACGATTGGTATCCAGAGAAGGTTAACCAAGCCTTTTCACGCAAGGGCCGCAAGCCTGGCTTACGCTACGGAACGGCTTTTTGCCGGCATCGGAAATCGGGGTTGCCTTCCACCCCGCCAAATCATAAAAGCGATGGTGGATCACTGCAATCCTGGAACCGCCCTCCTCCGCAGCTTCTTGCTACAGGGTCAGACGTAAAGGCGGCTCCTTTCGCTTCAGGCGAAAAGGGTTCAGGTGATCGCGACGAATTTCGCAGGCGTGCTCCCGTGGCGGGGGAATCGCCTGCGTGAGGAAAACGGCCGGGTTTGTTCCCGTGCCGGCTCTGTATGAGCAAACAAGCTGGTCCGGTTCGTCCGGGCTTTGGTTCAAAAGGTTCTGTTGGTGACGATGGCTTCAAGCGCAATCATGGAAAGGTCCGCATCAAACCGCGCCATTATGGCTGCGGGCGGCACCGCCATGGCGCTCAAGCGGCGGCCGACGGACGTTCAAATATCCGGCACCCACATCCCAGGCACGCAGCAGCAGGCTTTGCCTCGCAAGCTGCGGCTGACGGCTGCCGGGGGGAAACGAAATAATGCCCAACAAAATGCTGATAGACGCCTCCCACCCGGAGGAAACACGCGTTGTCGTCGTACGCGGTAATCGTATTGAAGAATTCGACTTTGAATCCCAGGACAAGAAGCAGCTCAAAGGAAACATCTACCTAGCCCGCGTAACGCGCGTAGAGCCCTCCCTTCAGGCAGCCTTTGTCGAATATGGCGGCAACCGTCACGGTTTTCTCGCCTTCAGTGAAATTCACCCCGACTACTACCAGATTCCGGTCGCCGATCGTCAGGCACTGCTGCGCGCGGAAGCGCAGGAGGCTGAGGACGAAGAGAACGAGGACGGCGACGGCGATGACCGCCAGAGCCGCGATCGCGGACGGCGCGGCCGCAGGCGCGGCGGCAAGCCCCGCGACCGGGGTGAGCACAAGCGCGATGCTGCCGATTCCGGCGAGGCAAGCGACACTGCCGACGAGGCGGAAGAAGGCGCCGACGCTGGTTTCGAGGACATCTCGCACACGTCCGAGATCATCGAACATGCGGCCGATTCGTCCGAACATGCCGATGCGTCCGAACATGGCGAGGATTCCGCCGAGCAGGACGAAGGCGAAACCCGCGAAGGCGGCCCGACGTCGATCGCCGCCTCGGTCGAGGCCGATGTGATTTCCGAAGCCGTCCCGCAGGCCGAACAAGGCAGCGAAGCGACCTCCGGCGACAATGATCGCGGCATGCTGGAAGAAGTGCAGTCCTCGCATCCCGACGATCACGAGGTCGAATCGGTCGGCGCAGAGGATGCGCTGGAAGAAGTGCGCAACCGCCGCAAGCCGGTGCGCCGCCAGTACAAGATCCAGGAAGTGATCAAGCGCCGGCAGATCCTCTTGGTGCAGGTCGTCAAGGAAGAGCGCGGCAACAAGGGTGCGGCACTGACCACCTATCTGTCGCTTGCCGGCCGCTATTCGGTGCTGATGCCGAACACGGCGCGTGGCGGCGGCATTTCGCGCAAGATCACCAGCGCGGTCGACCGCAAGCGGCTGAAGGAGGTCGTTGCCGATCTCGAAGTGCCGCAGGGCATGGGAGTGATCCTGCGCACCGCCGGCGAGAGCCGCACCAAGGCCGAGATCAAGCGCGATTACGAATATCTGATGCGGCTTTGGGAAAATGTCCGCAATCTCACCTTACAGTCCACGGCCCCTGCCCTGGTCTACGAGGAAGGCAGCCTGATCAAGCGCTCGGTGCGCGACCTCTACAACAAGGATATCGACGAGATTCTTGTCTCCGGCGAGGAAGGCTATCGCGAGGCCAAGGACTTCATGCGCATGCTGATGCCGAGCCACGCCAAGGTGGTTCAGCCGTTCCGCGACACGACGCCGATCTTCGTGCGCAACGGCATCGAGGCACAGCTTGACCGCATGCTGCAGCCGCAGGTGACGCTGAAGAGCGGCGGCTACATCATCATCAACCAGACCGAGGCGCTGGTTGCCATCGATGTGAATTCGGGCCGCTCCACCAAGGAGCACTCGATCGAGGACACCGCGCTCCACACCAATCTGGAAGCGGCCGAGGAAGTCGCGCGTCAGCTCAGGCTGCGCGATCTCGCCGGCCTGATCGTCATCGACTTCATCGACATGGAGGAGAACCGCAACAACCGCTCCGTCGAGAAGCGGCTGAAGGATCACCTCAAGAACGATCGTGCGCGCATCCAGGTCGGCCGCATCTCGCATTTCGGCCTGATGGAGATGTCACGCCAGCGCATCCGCGCCAGCGTGCTGGAATCGACCATGAAGCCCTGCCCGCATTGCGGCGGCACCGGCCACGTACGCTCCGATTCGTCGGTCGCGCTGATGGTGGTGCGGGCGATTGAGGAATTCCTGCTCAAGGATTCCCGCAGCCACATCACGGTGCGGACGCCGGCGGCGACCGCACTCTACGTGCTCAATCACAAGCGCGGCACGCTGGTGGAACTCGAAAGCCGCTTCGGGCTGACGATCACCGTCGAGGCCGACGATTCGGTGGGTTCGCAGCACTATGCGATCTTCCGCGGCGCGCTGGCTGAAAAGCCGGAAGGCTTCGTCGAGGCGCGCAGCTTCCCGGCCTATGCCGAGCCGGAAGAGCCCGAGGACGAGATTGTCGTCGTCGAGGAAGATGACGAGGCGCCGGTGCAGGCCGAACAGCCGCGCCAGCAGCCGCAGCAACAACCCCGACCTGCTGCCGCCGGTGGCGAGGAAGGCGAAGGCCGCGACCGCAAGCGCCGCAAGCGCCGGCGTCGGCGCGGCGGCAAGGATCGCGATCGCGAACATGGCGCCCCTGCGGACGGTGCTTCCGTCTCGGCTCCGGCCGGTGAGTTTTCGGACCCGGACTCGGCCGCCAGCGATGGCGACACGGAAGCGGACGACAACGCCCCTGTCGGTGTTGCCGAAACGTCTGAGACAGCTGAAGCTTCGGACGAAGGCCAGGGCAAAAAGCGCCGGCGCGGCAAGCGCGGCGGCAAGCGCAACCGTCGCGAAGACGGTGAAGGCGAGGCTGAGGCAAGTGCTGGCGAAACAGCAGACGCTTCTGAACGCGAAGTCCGGGCAACCGAGGTGATCGCCAGCGAGCCGGTCGTTGCCGCACCAGCTGAAGAGCCGGTGGCGCTTGCCCCGGCAAATGACGACGCGCCGGCCACGGAGAAGCCGAAGAAGCCACGTCGCGCGGCCAAGCCAAAGAAGGCCGCGGCCGAAATTGTCGCCGATGAGCCGGCTGCGGAGGTGGAAGCACCGGTCGACACGCCGGTCACCGCATCCGACGAGGCAGCCATCGCTTCTGTCGAGGAGGCACCGAAAGCCCGCTCGTCGCGGCGCAAGCCGGCGGCGGTGAATGCGTCGGTCGAGCCGGTGGTGTCTTCCACCGTGGCGGAAGAACCCGCAGCCAAGGCTGAGGACAAGACCGAGGACAAGCCGAAGCGCGGCGGCTGGTGGCAGCGGAAGGGCTTTTTCTAAGCGTTTCAGCCACCTGAGCTAGTTCTCTGACAAAAAAATCCCGCGCCGTCTCGAAGACGGTGCGGGATTTTCTTATCTGGCGCTATGGCGGATCGCGAAAGGCTACGGCGCGAAGATCGACCAGTTCATCATCCTGGCCAGCTTTTCCAGCGCGATCGACCCCAGCTTGGAGTTGCCGTTGGCATTGAGACCTGGCGACCAGACGGCAAGCGACGCCACGCCCGGCACGATGCCCAATATGCCTCCGCCGACACCGCTCTTGCCGGGGATGCCGACGCGGAAGGCGAAATCGCCGGAGCCGTCATAATGGCCGCAGGTCAGCATCATGGCGCCGATGCGGCGTGCCCGTTCGGCCGACACCACGGAATGCCCGGTCGCCGGGTTCTTGCCGCCATTGGCGAGGAAGCGGCCGGCGAGCGCCAGTTGCCGGCAGCTCATGGCGATGGCGCAATGGTGGAAGTAGACGCCCAGCGCCAGTTCCGGCGCATGGTGGAGATTGCCGAAGGATTTCATATAGTTGGCGAGTGCGAAGTTGCGGTAGCCGGTGGCCCGTTCGGATGCTGCGACCTCGCGGTCGATGATGATGGTCTCGTCGTCGGCGAGGAACTGGATGAAGCGCAGGATCTCGCCGATCGCCTCGCGCGGCTGGTGGCCCGCAAGCAGGATGTCGGAAATGACGATGGCGCCGGCATTGATGAACGGGTTGCGCGGGATGCCGTTCTCATGCTCGAGCTGCACGATCGAGTTGAACGGATTGCCTGACGGTTCGCGGCCGACCCGCTGCCACAGCGCGTCGCCGACATTGCCGAGCGCCAGTGTCAGGGTGAACACTTTCGAGATGCTCTGGATGGAAAAGGCCTGGTCGGCGTCCCCCGCCGTCAGCACGCGGCCGTCATTGGTGACCGCTGCGATGCCGAATTTCTTCGGATCGACCTTACCCAACTGCGGAATGTAAGAAGCGACGTCACCGCGATCGGTGCGATCGGCCATTTCGGCAGCGACTTCGGCCAATGCCTGATCAAGTTTGGAGGCCTGATCAAGTTTGTGGGCCTGATCAAGGCTGAGGGCCTGTTCGAGTTCCGGCATGGCGCTACCTCAACCAGCGTTCGAGGCGCGCCATTGCCTCGACCATGTCGTCGTGGCTGCCGGCGTAGGAGAAACGCATCGTCCGGTGCCCGGCCTGAGTGTCGAAGTCTTGGCCGGGTGTTGCCGCGACATGCGCCTCGGCCAGCATCTTGCGCGCGAAGGCCATGCTGTCATTGCTATGCCTGGTGACGTCACAAAAGGCATAAAAGGCGCCGTCCATGGGCGCCGCCAGCGGAAAGCCGAGTTCCGGGAGGCGTTTCATCAAGAGTTCGCGATTCCAGGCATAGCGACCCTTGACCGCCTCCAACTCCTCGGTCGCCCTGAAGGCTTCGATCGCCGCGATCTGCGACAGTTCCGGCGGCGAGATGTAGAGGCTCTGGGCGACGCGCTCGACCGGCCGCACCAGGTCCTGCGGCAGCACCATCCAGCCGATGCGCCAGCCGGTCATGCAGTAATATTTGGAGAAGGAGTTGATCACGGTCACGTCGCCTCCATAGGCAAGCGCCGTGGTGTCGGGGGCGGCATAGGCCAGCCGGTGATAGATTTCGTCGGAGATGACGGCGATGCCGAGGTCTTGTGCCGTCCTCACCAGGGCCGCCAGTTCATCGGCCGGTATGACCGCGCCGGTTGGATTGGCGGGACTGGCGAAGAGAACGCCTTTCAGCGGCTTTTCACGATGCGCGGTCTCGAGATGGCCGGCATGCAGGTAGGCGGCGTCGCCGAGCTCGATCTCGACCACCTCGATGCCGAGCGCGGCCATGATGTTGCGATAGGCGGGATAGCCGGGTGCCGCGATGGCGACGCGGTCACCCCCATCGAACATCGCCAGGAAGGCGAGGTTGAAGGCGGCCGACGATCCAGTGGTCACCGCGATCCGGCCGGGCTCGATATCAAGCCCGTAGTGATCGGCGTAGTGTCCGGCGATCGCCTTGCGCAAACCTGCCAGTCCCAGCGCGTCGGTGTAGCCGATGCGTCCGTCCTGCAGCGCCTTGGCGGCTGCGGCGCGAACCAGAACCGGTGCGGGATCGGAGGGCTGGCCGACGGCCATCGAAACAACCGGCACGCCCTGGGACTTCAGCCGGTTTGCCTCTGCCAGAATGTCCATCGCATGGAAGGGCTCGACATTGCCACGACGTGAGAGCGAAACGACCATTTGACCAGTATTCCCGATGACTGACGGCGCCAGGCACTGGCGCATGTGCCGCACAAATGCCCGATTGATGTGAGGATCACAAGTTGAGGAAGTTTCCGGCGCCGACTTTTCATCTTTCGCCCGCTCGTCTACCAGTGGAGCCATCATGTTGAGCCGACCCAGATCGACGATTGCCCAGGCAGCGCGCGTCTTCGCGACGCTTTCGCTTGGCGTTGCCGTTGCAATGGCGAGTTCGGTCAGCGCCTTTGCCCAGAACGTGCCGGTGGTGCGCGACGCCGAGATCGAGGCGCTGGTTCGCGATTACGCGCGGCCGATCTTCAGGGCGGCTGGCCTGGCGAATGACGGCATCGACATCGTTCTGGTCAATGACCAGAGTTTCAACGCCTTCGTCACCGGGCGCCGGCTGTTCATCAACACCGGCGCGCTGATGACGGCTGAAACGCCCAACGAGATCATCGGCGTCATCGC
>NZ_RZTF01001150.1:0-230 GCF_004023175.1 Mesorhizobium sp. M7A.F.Ca.MR.362.00.0.0 | reverse complement strand
GATAATGCAACACCCTTCTCTCCTACAAGCGTTTCCAATCCTTCAGGAAGCATTTCAATATCCTGCTGAAACGATGCCAACTGAATCGCATCTTTTAGCTGACTTTCCGATGCGTTTTCCTTGTTGCCAAACAGAATATTTTCTCTCACTGTTTTTGAAAATAAGACGTGATCTTGTGGCACATATCCAATCCAGCCGCGAAGTTTATCCAAGCTGATATCATCAATGCT
>NZ_RZTF01001149.1:0-230 GCF_004023175.1 Mesorhizobium sp. M7A.F.Ca.MR.362.00.0.0 | reverse complement strand
GTACGTTAGAAAGCTAGGACTTGGACAGTCTATGTCAAGAAGAGGAAACTGTTGGGATAATGCCCCTCAAGAATCTTTCTTTGGTCACTTAAAAGATGAAGCTAGTATAAAGCCATGTACTACATTAGAGGAACTTAAAAAGGAAATTAAAAACTATATGATTTACTATAACGATTTCAGGTACCAATGGAACCTAAAGAAGATGACTCCTGTACAGTACAGAAATCACC
>NZ_RZTF01001148.1:0-231 GCF_004023175.1 Mesorhizobium sp. M7A.F.Ca.MR.362.00.0.0 | reverse complement strand
AATATAATCTTTGCGCTAGGTGTAAAAGCTGTTTTCCTTTTATTAGGTGCATTTGGAATTGCGACAATGTGGGAAGCAGTCTTTTCGGACGTTGGTGTTACACTTATTGCCGTACTTAATGCTATGCGTATATTAAGAGTTGGAAACGATGATCCCTTTGCTTAATAATTAGTTCTGTCTGAAAAAAATTATAACAGCATCATTATTGCAGAATCAAAGCCAATATGATGC
>NZ_RZTF01001147.1:0-231 GCF_004023175.1 Mesorhizobium sp. M7A.F.Ca.MR.362.00.0.0 | reverse complement strand
AAATTATTGTGCCGAGAGATCCAGTCGCCGGCGACAAGCCTGGCAAGAAGGGCGCGGTCGATGCCGCGCGGGATGCGCAGATCGATATCTTCCACGCAAGCATTCTGCCGCAGGGCGGCAAATTTGAGACGGGCGGTCATGCGCTTGGTGTCACGTTCCGCCGCTTCCCTGTCTGCCATGATGCCGATGCGCTCCTCGAAGGTTAGGGCCGCAAGATCGGGCGAGCTTCTC
>NZ_RZTF01001146.1:0-232 GCF_004023175.1 Mesorhizobium sp. M7A.F.Ca.MR.362.00.0.0 | reverse complement strand
CTAGAGGACTTGCAACAGAAGCTAGGATTGACCTATTTGTTTATTGCTCATGATTTAGCTATGGTGAAGCATATTTGTGATAGAGTGGCCGTCATGTATGCTGGGAAAATAGTTGAGATAGCCGAAAGTGAAGAACTGTATTCTAATCCTTTACACGAATATACCAAAGCATTACTTTCAGCAATCCCAATACCTGATCCTAAGATAGAGAAAACGAAGAAAAGAATAATTT
>NZ_RZTF01001145.1:0-232 GCF_004023175.1 Mesorhizobium sp. M7A.F.Ca.MR.362.00.0.0 | reverse complement strand
GCCTTTATCCTAAACGCTTGCATATATGCTACTTCTTCTATTTTTCGAGAAATAGCTTGTTCATCAAAGATTTCATTTATCAAAATAACCGGTTTGCTAGTTTGAATAGAAAGTTTTACTGTAGAAAAGATAATATCAAACTCATTTAGAAGTTCTTTTGTTACCTCTGTTTCTGAGAAAAGTTTTAATTCTGTCTCTTTATTGAGGATGCGCTGCAGCTGATTGGAGACTA
>NZ_RZTF01001144.1:0-233 GCF_004023175.1 Mesorhizobium sp. M7A.F.Ca.MR.362.00.0.0 | reverse complement strand
ATTCTATAGAAGCACTCCAAGCTATTACCCCAAAAATCTATTTAGTTTCACATCCTGCCATTACAGATAGATTTATTGATAAGGAAGTAACCATCATTCAAGACACGCCAAGTTTTCAAGGGTATGGACCCCTTGCTGGAATATATAGCGTCATGGAAAGAGAGCAAGCTGAATGGTATTTCGTTTTGCCAAATGACAGCCCGTTTATTACGCATCAGAGTATGGAGGTATTA
>NZ_RZTF01001143.1:0-233 GCF_004023175.1 Mesorhizobium sp. M7A.F.Ca.MR.362.00.0.0 | reverse complement strand
ATTCAATGCTTACGTCTGTAAAGGGCTTAAATATAATAAGAGCAGTTCCTTTGGATAGGTTGCTTATTGAAACCGATGCTCCTTTTGGAAAATCTGATATAAAAGGAAAATCATATAACTTGCCTGTAATTTACAAGGAATTTGAGGAAAAGCTCCAGATTAAAGATTTTAGTTCCATTGTATTTAATAACTTAAAGAGGCTTTTAATTGAGCAACAGCAGTATGTCAAATAG
>NZ_RZTF01001142.1:0-233 GCF_004023175.1 Mesorhizobium sp. M7A.F.Ca.MR.362.00.0.0 | reverse complement strand
GGATTGAAGCTCGGTGATGATGCTTTCAATACGGTCAGCTTCTCTTTTTTCAAAACCGATTTTTTCATTAAGCTGCTCGGCCTTTTTTAAAGACTCCTGATAGGCGCCGATCATTTGTGCCATTCGTGTCTTAACAGAAAGAATGTCCTGCTTGATTCGTTTCCATTCAAATTTGGCAGTTTCAAATGCTTCATACACCGGCTGATTTTCGAAGGAAGCTGCCGCTTCAAGGT
>NZ_RZTF01001141.1:0-233 GCF_004023175.1 Mesorhizobium sp. M7A.F.Ca.MR.362.00.0.0 | reverse complement strand
AAAGAATTCCCAGCACTTAACACTTCTTTAGATGATGCTACAAGCGAAATCGTTCACAAGCACTACTACAACATCGGTATCGCTGCTGATACTGAAAAAGGACTTCTAGTTCCTGTTGTAAAAAATGCTGATCGTAAAGGAATTTTCAATATTTCTAACGAAATCAACGAACTTGCTGGTAAAGCTAGAGACGGTAAACTTGCTCCAGCTGAAATGAAAGGTGCTTCTTGCAC
>NZ_RZTF01000113.1:13564-16764 GCF_004023175.1 Mesorhizobium sp. M7A.F.Ca.MR.362.00.0.0 | reverse complement strand
ATGTCTGGGAAGTGGCGCACAATCCGGCTTTTCCGATCGCGGAAGACGGCACGATTTCGCTGCCCAAATGATACGAACCGGCTGATGGCCCATCGCAAGCAGCTGACGCGGCTTAAAGCTCCCTATCTGAAGCGCATCCTGCTCGCCCCCGAGCGGGTCGAGGATTGGGAAAAATATCCCTGGAACCTGCCGCTGTTTCGCGGCCACGAATTCGAGCTCGAATTCACCACGCCGATCACCATCATCGTCGGCGAGAACGGCACCGGCAAATCGACGCTGCTCGAGGCGATCGGTGCGCTGGCCGGCTATGACGAAGCCGGCGGCGGCAAGGGATATAGGCCGGTCGACCATTCCAGCGCCATCGACAAGAGCGGTGCCGCGCTGGCCAACGCATTTCGCGGCCATTGGCTGCCGAAAGTCACCGCCGGCTGGTTCTTCCGAGCCGAATCCTTCTATTCCGTGGCGCGCTATCTCGATCAGGCGGCGCTGGAAGATCCGTTCAGGCCGCCGCCGCCGGACTTCCTGTCCTGGTCGCATGGCGAGGGTTTTATCCGGTTTTTCGAGGAGCGCTGCCGCAGGCAGGGCATCTACATCCTTGACGAACCCGAGAGTGCACTGTCTCCGACGCGACAGATCGAGCTGCTCAAGATGCTGCGGCGCATGGACCAGTCGGGCACCGCGCAGGTGATCATGGCAACGCATTCGCCGCTGCTGATGGCTTGCCCCGGTGCGCGGCTGTTCCGCATCAGCCGCTTCGGGCTCGATCCCACGGATTTCAGCGATACCGATCATTTTCGCATGATGCGCGACTTCTGCACCGATCCGCAGGCCTTTATGGAGGAAGCGCTGCGGGAGGATGACGCGTGAGCGCCGGCGATGATGACCTCAACTGGCGCGTCGAGCAGGCGTGCCGCGAAGGCTGGCCGGCGGCCACCGAGACGGTCGTTGATGGCTGGCTCCTGCGGCGATCGGGCGGACGGATCCGGCGCACCAATGCGGCCAATCCCTTGCGCGGCAAGCGTGGCGTGCCTGACGCGGTCGTCGACGCCGCCGAGTCGTTCTACATCGGCCACAGCCAGACGCCCTTGTTTCGGGTTCCCGACATCGCCGGCGAGCTCGAAAGCGCGCTTGACCGTCGCGCCTACCAGCCGGAAGGCGGCACGATCCATCTCCATGCCGGGATCGGCGACCTGGCTGAAGTCCGCGATGAGCAGGTCACCGTTTCGAAGGTGCCGGGCGAGGACTGGCTCGCGGCGCGGTTCCGCATGGGGACCTTTGACGACGCCGAGTGCCGCATCTTTCGCGAGATGACCGGGCTGATCGTCGGCGACCGGGCGTTCGTATCCTGTGAACGCGACAGCGAAATTGCCGCCTTGGCCTATGGCGTCATCCGCAATGGCCTGCTTGTGGTGGAATCGGTTGAAACCGATGGCCGTTTCAGGCAGCAAGGTCTGGGCCGCAAGACTGTCGGCGGCCTCATCGGCTGGGCGCGGCGGGCAGGGGTTCACGCCGCATGCTTGCAGGTGGTGGTCGACAACACGCCGGCTCGCGCTCTCTATGCCTCGCTTGGGTTCAGCCGTGAACTCTACCGATACCACTACCGCAGGAAGCCGCATGAACCACGATAGCTACGACAACACCTACATCGCCGGCATCTTCAATTCGGTGAAGACCATCGCCATGGTCGGCGCGTCCGCCAATGATGTGCGGCCAAGCTATTTCGTGCTGAAATATCTGCTGGCCAAGGGATTTTCGGTGTTTCCGATCAATCCTGGCCAGGCCGGCAAGGAGATCCTCGGCCGGATGACCTATGCGAGGCTCGCCGATATTCTCGAGCCAATCGACATGGTCGATGTCTTTCGCGCGCCGGCGGCGGTGCCCGGCATCGTCGACGAGGCGTTGCGGCTCGATCCCTTGCCGAAAGTCATCTGGATGCAGCTTGGCGTTCGCCATGACGAGGCCGCCGCACGCGCCGAGGCCGCCGGCATCAAGGTGGTGATGAACCGCTGCCCCAAAATCGAATACGGCAAGCTGTCCGGCGAGATCGGCTGGACCGGCGTCAATTCCGGTGTGCTGTCGTCGAAGAAGCCGCTGATGCGGTCGGGATTCCAGAGTTTTGGCGTGCGCCAGAAGTAGGACACGTCGCTAAAAGTGCGCGGCGGTTTTGGGATAACGACGTGCACCAAAAGCAAGGCCTGATGCGCAATGCGCCTTGGGCGCAAAATTATTCCTTAGACCAGTGCATTTTCTCGGGCCTCGGCCGCAGATCGTTCGCCGAAGGGCATTTTCTTCTTTGCATTCGCGCTCATGCTTCGCCAAGAATGCCCGGCGATTTCAAGAGTTTCAAAAGGGAGGTTTTCAGTGACCCGCACGCCAGGTTTCAACACGCTCGCCGTCCATGCCGGTGCCAAGCCCGATCCGGCGACCGGCGCGCGTGCCACGCCGATCTACCAGACGACCTCCTTCGTCTTCGACGATGCCGACCATGCCGCGTCGCTGTTCGGGCTGAAGGCCTTCGGCAACATCTACACCCGCATCATGAATCCGACGCAGGCGGTGCTGGAAGAGCGCATGGCGGCCCTCGAAGGTGGCACGGCGGCACTCGCGGTCGCTTCCGGCCACGCCGCGCAGGTGATCGTGTTCCACAATCTGATGCAGCCGGGCGACAATTTCGTTGCCGCCAACAAGCTTTATGGCGGTTCGATCAACCAGTTCGGCCATGCCTTCAAGAATTATGGCTGGGAGGTGCGCTGGGCCGACACCAACGACATCTCGACCTTCGAGAGCCAGATCGACGACAGGACCAAGGCGATCTTCATCGAAAGCCTGGCCAATCCGGGCGGCACTTTCGTCGACATCGAGAAGATCGGCGACATCGCGCGCAAGCATGGCCTGCCGCTGATCGTCGACAACACGCTGGCTTCGCCCTACCTGATCCGGCCGATCGAGCATGGCGCCGACATCGTCGTCCATTCGCTGACCAAGTTCATCGGCGGCCACGGCAATTCGATCGGTGGCGCCATCGTCGACGGCGGCACCTTCGACTGGTCGAAGTCGGGCAAATACCCGATGCTGTCGGAACCGCGCCCCGAATATGGCGGTCTTGTCCTGCACGAAACCTTCGGCAATTTCGCTTTCGCCATTGCCGCGCGCGTGCTCGGCCTGCGCGATCTCGGTCCGGCGATCTCGCCCTTCAACGC
>NZ_RZTF01000113.1:11852-13554 GCF_004023175.1 Mesorhizobium sp. M7A.F.Ca.MR.362.00.0.0 | reverse complement strand
CAACGCCTTCCTCATCTTGACCGGCCTGGAAACCCTGCCGCTTCGCATGCAGCGCCACTGCGACAACGCCGTGACGGTCGCCGCCTGGCTGTCCAACCACCCCAAGGTCGCGTCGGTGAACTATCCAGGCCTGCCGACCGATAAGAACAATGCGCTGCAGAAGAAATACTCGCCGCAGGGCGCCGGTGCCGTGTTCACCTTCGCTCTCAAGGGCGGCTATGACGCCGGCGTCAAATTCGTCGAGGCGCTCGAGCTGTTCTCGCACCTGGCCAATGTCGGCGACACCAAGTCGCTGGTCATCCACCCGGCCTCGACCACGCACCGCCAGCTTTCCGACGAGCAGAAGGTCAAGGCCGGCGCAGGACCGGACACGGTGCGGCTTTCGATTGGCATCGAGGACGTCAACGACATCGTCGCCGACCTCGAACAGGCGCTAGCCAAGGTCTGACCGATCATGAGCGAGTCAAAATTTCTTGCCATCGGCGTCGACACTGTCGACGCCGAACAGGGCGCGCCGACGCCGGATCGGCTGATCTCGGGCGATCCCAAATTCCTCACCTGGAATGTCGAGGAGCGCGACGGCGGCCTTTACGCCGGCATCTGGGAATCGACCCCGGGCAAATGGCGCATCGTCTATGACGAATGGGAGTTCTGCCACATCCTGTCCGGCGTTTCGGTGATCGCGGAAGACGGCGGGCAGGCGCGTACCGTCAAGGCCGGCGACAGCTTCGTGCTCAGGCCCGGCTTCAAAGGCAGCTGGGAAGTGCTTGAAACGACTCGCAAGGAGTATGTGATCAAGCTGTAGACCGTGATCCCGAAAAGTGGAGGCCGGTTTTCGGGTAAAGATCATGGTCGAACAACAAAAGATGCACGGATCAGACGATGCGGTCGATATCGCTGTCCGAGAATCCGTATCGCGCCATCATCCGTCGGTGCCAGTCGCTGCCCACCAATTCATCGAGGCAAGCATCGATGCGCCGGAGCAGGGCTGAATTGCCTTTGGCGATCGCGAAGGCACCGGCCGCCGGCTGCTTTTCAATCGGGGGAACCTCGACGAGCCCAAGCGGCATATCGGGCCGCCGGGTCAGATAGCCTCGGTGCGCCATCGCAACGCTGGCGTAGGCGTGCACCGCGCCGCTGGCCACTGCGTCCGCCGCATCCGCCTGCGTTGCAAACGTCCTGACCTGCTCGGGCGCGATTCCGTTGTGCAACGCCGTAAGATGCTGAACCTGATCGGTTATGACACCAATCAACGCTGTCCGGTCCTCGGCAATGGATTGGTAGCCGCGAAAGCCACGCGGATTGTGTTTCGCGACCAGCAACCCGTCCTGCAGCGCCCAGATCGGCCGTGTGAAGTCGACAAGCTGCCTGCGCTCTTCGGAGACGAACAGGCCGGTCGTCATGGTCCAACGACCCTCGACCAATCCCGGCAGCAGTTCAGCGAATTCGGCTTCGATCGGCTTAAAGCTCGCCAATCCGAGCATGTCACCGAGCCTGCGCGCAAGCTCGACGTCACAGCCTGAGACCTCGCCCGATGCACCTGCAAAGCAGAATGGCGGCTCTTCCAGGAAGGCGAATTTCAACTCGGTCAGGTCAGGCAAACCGGCGCCACCTATTTCCCCGGGCACAGTCTGAGGCAGCCCCGGCTTGTGGCCGTCAAAAGCCGACGGCGAGCGTTTCCAGCCCATGGAAATGGTAAGTG
>NZ_RZTF01000113.1:7524-11842 GCF_004023175.1 Mesorhizobium sp. M7A.F.Ca.MR.362.00.0.0 | reverse complement strand
TGGTAAGTGTCCCGAAAGCGCGCCTCTTCGGCAAGATGCAGCTTCGGATGCCGTTCGAACAAGGTTTTCAGCGACACCTGCAATTCGAGCCGGGCGAGCGGCGCGCCGATGCAGAAATGGATACCGGCGCCGAAGGAGACGTTCTTCTGGTCGGCACGGTCGGGCCGGAAGGCGAGGGGATCGGCGAAGGCGCGTGGGTCATGATTGGCCATGCCCAGCAGCAGCCCGATCGTCTGGCCCGGCTGCACGACGATGCCGGGCGCGACCTCGATCTCCTGATAGGCATAGCGCGCGAACATGTGCAGCGGCGCGTCGAAGCGCAGGCATTCCTCGACCGTTGCCGCGGTCGCCTCGGGCGAACCGAAGAAGCGGCTGACATCGCCGCCTTGCAAAAGGATCGAGCGGACGGCATTGCCGGTCTGATGCACGGTCGCTTCATGGCCGGCATTGAGCAGCAGGATCGCCGAGGACACCATCTCGTCCTCCGACAGCCTCTCACCGTCCTCCTGCGCCGAGATCAGCAGCGACAACAGGTCGTCGCCGGGATTCCGGCGTCGCTCGGTGACGTAGCCTCGCAGGAAATCGGCAAATTCGCTCGCCGCGCGGTTGGCCGTCTCCTCGATCGCGCGTGTGCGGCCATGCATGTACATGGCGACCATCTGGTGCGACCAGTCGAGCAGTTGCGGCCCCATTTCGACCGGGACGCCCAGCATTTCGGCAATGATGGTGATCGGCAAGGGCGCCGCGAAAGCAGGCAACAGGTCGACCGTCTTGCCTGGTTCGAAACGGTCGATCAACTCGTTGGCCAAAGCCTCGACACGCGGCCGCAGCCGTTCGACCTGGCGCGAGACGAAGGCCCGGTTGACCAGTGTTCTCAGCCGCGTGTGCACCGGCGGCTCCAGTTCCAGCATCGAATTGGCTTCGATGCCGTCGAAGGCCCTGAGATGGCTGCGGTCCTGTCCAATGCCGCGGCTGTCTGGAATGCCGGCCGGGTTCTGGCGGCCGAAGCGGCGATCGCGCAGCAGCCGGTTGACGTCGTCGAAACCGCCAAAGCACCAGAAGCCGAATTCTTCCCAGAAGAATGCATTGGATACGCCGTGCAGGAAGGCATAGGCATCATAAGGGTTTTGGAAAAAAGCCGGCTCGTGCGGGTCAAGCCGCAGATGTCGAGTGGCTGGATCAAAGGCCAGGGCGGTAAGCGTCAATTTGCTCATGCCAGACCAATAGCGCAGCTTGCCAGCCTGGTTCCAGACCGTATGTTGGCGCCCGCAATCCAATACGTTGAGCCAGCCGACCGGCTGCGGAAAGTCTGATTTGATGAATGTGATCGTTGTCGGCGCGGGTATTGCCGGTCTCTCGACGGCGTGGTCTCTGGTCAAGGCCGGCCACAGCGTTTCGATCGTCGAGCAAGGGCCGATCCCAAACCCGATGGCCGCGTCGGGCGACCATCATCGCATCATCCGCCGCGCCTACCGCGCGGGGACCGGCTATGGCCGGCTGATCACCGAAGCCTACCACGCCTGGGACGAGATGTGGGCCGATCTCGGCGAAAGCCACCTCGATCCCAGAGGATTTGTCTGCATTTCGCGCGAGCCGGGCGACGAGGCCGAGGAATATCGCGAGGGTCTGGAAGAAGGCAATTTTCCGTTCGAATTGCTGGAGCCGGATGCAGCCGTGATGCGCTGGCCGTTTCTGGAAGCCGGGTCGTTTCGCTACGCCTATTTCTCAACCGAAGGCGGCGCCCTGCATTGCCGCAAGATCGCGTCCGGCCTGGCAAAGTGGCTGCGCGCCAACGGCGCCAATGTCTACGAAAATAGCAAGGTCGTCGAAGTCGACGCCGAAGCCGGCCACATCGTGCTCGAAAGCGGTGAGACCATGCAGGCCGACCGCATCGTTGTCGCCGCCGGCGCCTGGGTGCTAAAACTGTTTCCGGAGCTGGACGGCGAGCTGAAGACCTATCGAACCGCACTTGCCTATGTCGAACCGCCGGCCGACCTCGAGGCGGCCTGGCAGGCGGCACCGGTCGTCCTCGATGTCGGCGGCGCGATCGACGGCTATGTGATCCCGCCCTCCGGCGGCGCCGGCATGAAATTCGGGTCCGGGCTGCACAGGGTGCCGACCAGCGACGCCGATTGGAACCGTCAGCCGGTGGCGGGCGAGGGCGAGGCGATCCGCAACCTGTTTTCGCCGCCGATCGACCGCATCGCGGAGTATCGTGTGACCGAGGTCGTCACCTGCGCCTACACTTTCACATCAGACGAAAAATTCATGGCGCATGAAAAGGGCAAATGCCTTGTTGTCTCGGCATGCTCCGGCCACGGCTACAAGTTCGGCGCGGCGGTCGGCAGGCGCGTTGCCGCTGCTGTCGGCGATGGGGATATTGCCGGCTTGAAGGCATGGCTGCGGGCGGAGGTCGCCTGAGCGCCGCCGGGGGTGACCTAATTCTGGCAATGCCTGGGAATATGCACCCGCCGCCAGCCCGATGAACCCTCGCGAACCAGCACACGACGCGCGACGGTCTGGTAGGAGGCGGGAACATCGATGATGCGCCTTTGCTCCGGCCGCACCAGCACCTCCTGGGCGATCCTGTCGTATTGTGCGGGGATGACCACGCGCCGCGTGCGTTCGGGCTGGATCACCACGGTTTTGGCAACACGTTCGTAGCGCGCCTTGTGCCAGACCTTGCACAGCACTTTGCGGCCATGGATGACGCGCCATTCCCAGGAATAGCCGCCGCCATCGATTCGGACCGTACGGTAGACCGTGCGGGTGACGGCCGGCACGATCTGGTAGGTCACTTGCGCCGGAACGGTCATCACGACGCGCTCGCGCGTGCCATAGATAGGGGCGATATAGTCGACCTGCTGACCGGGCGGACTGATCATCACGTCTTCATAGACCGTGTCGTAGACGGCCGGACTGCGGACCGGCTCATAACATTCGACGGCGCGGCCGCCGGCCGCCGTCTGCGAAATCGTGCCGAGCATGGTCAGCCCGGCGATGATGAAGCATGCGGTTTTCCCGGGCATGACACTTCCCCTGTTGAACTCTACGCATAAGTTCAACGCTGAATTGTAGAGGAAGCCGTCTCGGAAAAAAGCGGTTTCGGCGCATTTCGTTAAGTGACGCGGTTAAGAAACTGCTACCTTGCGCGGCCGGCCATGCGGCTCCAGACCCGCGGAAGCATCCGCCGCCGCGAATCCTTGGTCAGAAAGCTTGATTCGACTTACCCAGATGGCTAGGAGGGGTCGGCCTTGCACAAGGATGAGCCGGCATCCTATTTACGGAATAACGATCCAGAACCGATTCTGCCCGATCTGCCGGCATTCCCGGCGCCGGAATCCCACCGCGAGATAAGAGATATCTGATGAAGAACCCCGTCGAAACCTACATGAACCTCGTTCCGATGGTGGTCGAACAGACCAATCGCGGCGAGCGGGCCTACGACATTTTCTCGCGCCTCCTCAAGGAGCGCATCATTTTCATCACCGGTCCGGTCGAGGACGGCATGGCGACGCTGGTCTGCGCGCAGCTTTTGTTCCTCGAAGCCGAGAATCCGAAGAAGGAAATCAATCTCTACATCAATTCGCCGGGCGGCGTCGTCACCTCGGGCATGGCGATCTACGACACCATGCAGTTCATCAAGCCGGCCGTGTCGACGCTCTGCATCGGCCAGGCGGCTTCGATGGGTTCGCTGCTCCTGACCGCCGGTCACAAGGACATGCGCTTTGCCACGCCGAACGCCCGCATCATGGTTCACCAGCCTTCCGGCGGCTTCCAGGGCCAGGCGTCCGACATCGAGCGCCATGCCCTGGATATCATCAAGCTGAAGCGTCGCCTCAACGAGGTCTACGTCAAGCACACCGGCAAGAGCTACGAAGAGATCGAGAAAACGCTCGACCGCGACCATTTCATGACCGCCGACGAAGCCAAGGATTTCGGCCTCATCGACAAGGTCATTTCGTCGCGCGAGGCGGCCGAAGGGGCGCTGGCATAAAGGCAAGTTGGCAGTTGGATGGCACCATCACGCGCTTTTGGCGCGTCTTGCGGCATTTCGGCCACAATTGGCTGTTCCCTCGGGGGACAGGATTGCCTACGTTAAGGCTATGTTGAGTTTCGGCGGCTTAGCTTTATGCGGGGTTGTCGCGAATCATTGCCACGTTTTCTGATTTGTGTTTCGTACGGAATGCGTTGCGGGAGCCGGGACACACTGGCGGCGGCGGATTCCCGCGATAGATAGAGTATGCGCCCTTTCAGCCAGACCATCGGCGGGCGGCCATGAAAGGACATGAAAATGAGCAAGGTCGGCAACAACAGC
>NZ_RZTF01000113.1:299-7517 GCF_004023175.1 Mesorhizobium sp. M7A.F.Ca.MR.362.00.0.0 | reverse complement strand
TTTACTGCTCGTTTTGCGGCAAAAGCCAGCACGAAGTGCGCAAGCTGATCGCCGGTCCGACGGTCTTCATCTGCGACGAGTGCGTCGAACTCTGCATGGACATCATCCGTGAAGAGAACAAGACCTCGATGGTGAAGTCGCGCGAAGGCGTGCCGACACCGCAGGAGATCCTCAAGGTTCTCGACGATTATGTCATCGGTCAGCCCTACGCCAAGCGCGTGCTGTCGGTGGCGGTCCACAATCACTACAAGCGCCTCGCGCATGCCGGCAAGAACAACGATGTCGAACTGGCGAAGTCCAACATCCTTTTGATCGGCCCGACCGGTTGCGGCAAGACGCTGCTCGCGCAGACGCTGGCCCGCATCATCGACGTGCCCTTCACCATGGCTGACGCGACGACGCTGACCGAAGCCGGCTATGTCGGCGAGGACGTCGAGAACATCATCCTGAAGCTGTTGCAATCGGCCGACTACAATGTCGAGCGGGCCCAGCGCGGCATCGTCTACATCGACGAGATCGACAAGATTTCGCGCAAGTCGGACAATCCCTCGATCACCCGCGACGTGTCGGGCGAGGGCGTGCAGCAGGCGCTTCTGAAGATCATGGAAGGCACCGTCGCCTCCGTGCCGCCGCAGGGCGGCAGGAAGCACCCGCAGCAGGAGTTCCTGCAGGTCGACACAGCCAACATCCTGTTCATCTGCGGCGGCGCCTTCGCCGGGCTGGACAAGATCATCTCTGATCGCGGCCGCAAGACCTCGATCGGCTTCGGCGCGGTCGTCGCTTCGCCGGAGGATCGCCGCACTGGCGATGTCTTCCGCCTGGTCGAGCCCGAGGATCTGTTGAAGTTCGGTCTTATCCCCGAATTTGTCGGCCGTCTGCCGGTCCTGGCGACGCTGGAAGACCTCGACGAACCGGCGCTGATCCAGATCCTGACCGAGCCGAAGAACGCGCTGGTCAAGCAGTATCAGCGGCTGTTCGAAATGGAGAATGTCGATCTGACCTTCCACGAGAACGCTCTTTCGGCGATCGCCAAGCGCGCCATCGAGCGCAAGACCGGCGCGCGCGGCCTGCGTTCGATCATGGAGGCGATCCTGCTCGACACGATGTTCGAGCTTCCCGCGCTCGAAGGCGTGCGCGAAGTGGTGATTTCGGAGGAGGTGGTGACCGGCAGTGCCCGGCCGCTCTACATCTACTCCGAGCAGAAGGAAAAGAAGGGCAATGTCAGCGCCTGACATGATGAGCCCGCAGCGAAATTCTGAAACGGCGCCGCAAGGCGCCGTTTTGCTGTCACACAGGGCTTTTGCGCGGCGTACGGCTTGGCGTCGCAAATGTGTCACTCGCGGACGGGTTGGAAGTGCGGATTTGGACACGCCCCTTGATCTTTGGGGGTCGTGCATCCAACTAACTGGAGAAGGCCGAGGTGCCCGATTTCTGTGCTGTAAAACTCCCGTCATAAACGGTGGTAGGCGGAACGATCCCCGGTCGTTAATATAAGATTCGCGGTTGGCTGATTGGCGGCCGCGACATGAAAGGTTGGACAATGGCCAAAGTATCCAAGGCACCCAGCGACGGCGTCTTCGCAGTTCTCCCACTGCGCGACATCGTGGTGTTCCCGCACATGATCGTGCCGCTCTTCGTCGGGCGTGAGAAGTCGATCAAGGCGCTGGAAGAGGTGATGGGTCAGGAAAAGCAGATCCTGCTTGCCACCCAGATGAATGCCGCCGACGACGATCCCGAGCCCGATGCCATCTTCGACATCGGCACGCTCGCCAATGTGCTGCAATTGCTCAAGCTGCCCGACGGCACCGTCAAGGTTCTGGTCGAAGGCGCTTCGCGTGCGAAAATCGTCTCGTTCACCGACCGTCCCGACTTCCACGAGGCCCGCGCCGCGGCGCTGGTCGAGCCGGACGAGGAAGAGGTCGAGGTTGAGGCGCTGGCGCGTTCGGTCGTCACCGACTTCGAGAACTACGTCAAGCTGAACAAGAAGATCTCGCCCGAAGTGGTGGGTGCAGCCAGCCAGATCGACGACTATTCCAAGCTCGCCGACACGGTCGCCTCGCATCTCGCCATCAAAATCCCTGAGAAGCAGGAAATGCTGGCCACGCTCTCGGTCAAGGAGCGGCTGGAAAAGGCTATGGGCTTCATGGAAGCCGAAATCTCCGTCCTGCAGGTGGAGAAGCGCATCCGCTCGCGCGTCAAGCGCCAGATGGAGAAGACGCAGCGCGAATACTACCTCAACGAGCAGATGAAGGCGATCCAGAAGGAGCTCGGCGAGGGCGAGGACGGCCGCGACGAGGCCGCCGAGATCGAGGCGCGCATCAAGAAGACCAAGCTCTCCAAGGAGGCCCGCGAAAAGGCGGAAGCCGAGTTGAAGAAGCTCCGGACGATGTCGCCGATGTCGGCTGAATCGACCGTCGTGCGCAACTACCTCGACTGGATCCTGTCGATCCCGTGGGGCAAGAACTCCAAGGTCAAGCAGGACCTGGCGTTCGCGCAGAACGTGCTCGACACTGATCATTTCGGCCTCGACAAGGTCAAGGAGCGCATTGTCGAGTATCTCGCCGTGCAAAGCCGCCAGAAGAAGCTGAAGGGGCCGATCCTGTGCCTCGTCGGCCCTCCCGGCGTCGGCAAGACCTCGCTCGGCAAGTCGATCGCCAAGGCGACTGGTCGCGAATTCATCCGCATGGCGCTTGGCGGCGTGCGTGACGAGGCCGAGATCCGTGGTCACCGGCGCACCTATATCGGCTCGATGCCCGGCAAGGTCATCCAGTCGATGAAGAAGGCCAAGAAGTCCAACCCGCTCTTCCTGCTCGACGAGATCGACAAGATGGGCCAGGACTTCCGTGGCGATCCGTCATCGGCGTTGCTTGAGGTCCTCGATCCGGAACAGAACTCGACGTTCATGGACCATTACCTCGAGGTCGAATACGACCTGTCGAGCGTCATGTTTGTGACGACGGCGAACACGCTGAACATCCCGGCGCCCTTGATGGACCGCATGGAGATCATCCGTATCGCCGGCTACACCGAGGACGAGAAGATCGAGATCGCCAAGCGGCACCTGATGCCGAAGGTGATCCGCGATCACGCGCTGCAGCCGAAGGAGTTTTCCGTCGGTGAGGACGCGATCCGCGCCATCGTCCAGACCTACACCCGCGAAGCGGGCGTCAGGAGCCTGGAGCGCGAGCTGATGAAGCTCGGGCGCAAGGCGGTGACCGAGATCCTGAAGACGAAGAAGAAGACGGTGAGCATCACGGCGGAGAACCTCTCCGATTACCTTGGTGTGCAGCGCTACCGCTTCGGCCAGGTCGAGGCTGACGATCAGGTCGGTGTCGTTACAGGTCTTGCCTGGACGGAAGTCGGCGGCGAACTGCTGACGGTCGAAGGCGTCATGATGCCCGGCAAGGGCCGCATGACGGTGACCGGCAACCTGCGCGACGTGATGAAGGAATCGATTTCGGCGGCGGCCTCGTATGTCCGCTCGCGCGCCGTCGATTTCGGCATCGAGCCGCCGCTGTTCGACAAGCGCGACATCCACGTGCACTTGCCGGAAGGCGCCACGCCGAAGGACGGCCCGTCTGCGGGTGCTGCCATGGCGACAGCCATTGTGTCGGTACTGACGGGTATTCCGGTCCGGGCGGATGTGGCGATGACCGGTGAGATAACGCTTCGCGGCCGCATCTTGCCGATCGGCGGGCTCAAGGAGAAGCTGCTCGCCGCGCTGCGCGGCGGCATCAAGAAGGTGCTGATCCCGGAAGACAATGCCAAGGATCTGGCGGAGATCCCGGACAACGTGAAGAACGGCATGGAGATCATTCCGGTCTCACGTGTCGGCGAGGTGTTGCGCCACGCGCTGGTGCGTATGCCGGAGCCGATCGAATGGGTCGAACCGGTCAATCCGCCGGCCTCGACAGACAGTGCCGACGACGCTGGAAAGTCCCTGGCGCATTAGAGCGCCGGGCGTCCATCTGGACGCACAAAGGACGCTCTAACGCTCGGACTTGCGCATGGCCCTTTCCGAAAACCGGCTACGGTTTTCGAGGCTATGCGTTGGTTTTCGTCAAGGTTGCAGCGCACAAACGGAGAGCCGGGCCTAGAGCCCGGCTTTTTCATGTGAAAAACCCAGCATTTCCGGGCTTTTTCCGCTTTTTTCCTGCCTTTTCGACTTGGTTGCGGGAGCGCTTCTTTCTAAAGTCCGTTTCCTGCCGGATGAGTCGATAGTTCCGGTGTTCTCATGGAAGGGAATTTTTATGAACAAGAACGAACTGGTGTCCGCTGTCGCCGACGCCGCGAGCATTTCGAAGGGTGACGCGCAGTCGGCGGTCGATGCGGTATTTTCCGTGATCACCGGCGAACTGAAGAAGGGCGGCGATGTCCGGCTTGTCGGCTTTGGCAATTTCTCCGTGTCAAAGCGTGCGGCGTCGACCGGCCGCAATCCTCAGACCGGCGCCGAAGTGAAGATCCCGGCGCGCACCGTGCCGAAGTTCTCGGCCGGCAAAGGCCTCAAGGACGCAGTCAACTAAGCGTTTTTTCTTTTCAGAGACCTCAGAAAAGCCGGGCTTGCCCGGCTTTTCATTTTGGCGCCCTACGCGGGTACATGCGACCAGAAAAGCCGGGCTTGCCCGGCTTTTCATTTTTGTGCCCGACGCTGACGCGACGGCGGCCGGCTTACGCGGTCGGCGCCTCGGTGCGCATAAGACCTTCCTTCTTGAGATCGGCCCAAAGCGCTGGGGGCAGTTTCGCATCGAGCAGCGAGCGATTGCTCTCGACTTCGCTCGGCCGCTGGCCACCGGGGACCACCGAGACGACCGAGGGGTGCAGCAGCGGGAATTGCAGGGCGGCCTCGATCAGCCTGACACCATGACGCTTGCAGACGTTTTCGATCCCGGCGACCCGATCGAGTATGTCCTTCGGCGCTTCCGAGTAGTTGTAGTAGGCGCCGGGCTTCGGTCCGGTCGCCAGGATGCCGGAGTTGTAGGGGCCGCCGAGAACGATGCCGATGCCGCGTGCCTGGCAGAGCGGCAGGAAGGACGTCAGCGCCTCCTGTTCCAGGAGCGTATAGCGTCCGGCCAGCAGGAACAGGTCGAAGTCGCCGCGCTCGGCCAGCGTCTGCGCGACCTGCCACTCGTTGATGCCGCCACCGAACGCCTTGATCACGCCCTGGTCGCGCAGCGAAAGCAAGCCGTAATAGCCCGAGCGCATGAACTCCTCGATGCGCCGGTCGGAGGCTTCCTTGCTGCCATGCGTGAAGATGTCGACATCGTGGACGAAGAGGATGTCGATCCGGTCGACGCCGAGGCGCTCAAGCGAGGCTTCGAACGAGCGCATGACACCGTCATAGCTGTAGTCGTACACCTCGCGGCGTGACGGCGTGTCGAAGAACTTGCCGATGCCGGTGCGCTCTTCGGGCGGGCAGGCGCGCATGATGCGGCCGACCTTGCTCGACAGCACATAGTCGTCGCGCTTCTTGCCGCGCAGGAACGGGTTGAGCCGCGTTTCCGAGAGGCCGAGTCCATAAAGCGGCGCGGTGTCGTAGTAGCGGCAGCCGGTCGCCCACGCGGCCTCCAGCGTGGCGTTGGCGTCCTCGTCGGAGACGGCACGGTAGAGGTTGCCGAGCGGCGCCGCGCCGAAGCCGAGCTCGGTGAAACTGATGCCGCCATTGCCGATGCGGTCGAAATGCCGTGTCTTCATATGCTGCTGCTTGCCTCGCCTGATTTGTCTGACATGACACTATCACGCCTGTGATCAGGCAAAAGCATCGCTGCGCGTTGGACACGCATTTTCGCGGTTGCTAGCATGAACGAAATCAAGCTGTTCGTGGCAGCAATGGCGGCAAATCCCAGGGGTGATTTTTGATGGCAGGATCGCGGTGAGCGACAAGAGCAAAAGCCTGTTCGAGATCGCGCTTGAGGAGCTCGGCGGCGTGCTGGCACGCATCGACGAAAGCCGGATCGACGCCGCCTGCAAAATGCTGGCCGGCGCGCGACAGATCGTCGTCTATGGCTGCGGCCGCGAGGCCTTGCAGGTCAAGGGTTTTGCCATGCGGCTCTATCATTTGGGCCTGCCGGTGTCCGTGGTCGGCGACATGAACACACCGCCGCTGGGGCAGGGCGATGTCTTCCTGGTCAGTTCCGGGCCGGGAGAGACCTCGACCGTGCTGACCCTGATGCAGGTCGCGCACGATGCCTACGCGACCAACCTCCTGCTGACCGCCCAGGCCGAAGGCAGCGCGGCAAGGCTTGCCGACTTCACCCTGCTCATTCCCGCGCAGACCATGGCCAACGATCAGGGGGCGCAGAAGACATCGGTGCTGCCCATGGGCTCGGTTTTCGAAGGCGCGCTGTTCCTGCTGTTCGAGGTGATGGTGCTGAAACTCAGGGAATTGATCGGGGCGTCGCCCGAAGCCATGCGCGCCCGCCACACCAACATGGAATAGATCATGCGCTACGAACTGATGCTGCCACACCAGATCCGCAGGGCGATCGCCGAGAATTGGCCGGTCGCTCTGCCGCTCGGCGTGCTCGAATACCATGGCGAGCACATGGCCGTCGGCATGGACACGCTGGCCGTCGTCAAGACGCTGGAGCTGTTCGAAAAGGAGAAGGACGTCGTCATCCTGCCGCCCTTCTACTACGGTGCTGCGAGTTATGCGGTGGCGCCCCCGGAAGGCAGCGGCTCGGTGCAGGTCGGCGGCAATGCGCTGGCGCCGTTCGGCGAGGAGCTGTTCTACAGCCTGCTGCGCATCGGCTTTCGCAACATCCACGCCATCATCCACCACCAGACCGAGAACTTTGCCGCCGGCATGCCGACCGATCTGGCGTTCAAGACCGCCGGCCGCCAGGCGATCTTCCGCTTCCTCGAAAAGGAGCGCGGCGAGGGCTGGTGGGGCTCTCAGGCGATGGCCGACTACTATTCCGGGCACGCCGCGGGTGAAAATTTCTTCAACTGGGTGCAAGTGCATCCGCTGATGTCGGCTGACATGAACGGCAAGTACCCGTTCGATCATGCCGGCATCGGCGAGACCTCGCTGATGCTGGCGCTATGCCCGGAGGCTGTCGATGCCGACCGCTTTGCCGACAATACCAGCTGGTATACGGCGAGCGCCAAGGAGGCATCGGCAGAACTCGGGCAGAAGGGCGTGGCGATGATCCTTGATCATCTGCGGGAGATATTGAGCGGCTAGCGCGGTTCTTCCTTCTCCCCCTGTGGGGTGAGAAG
>NZ_RZTF01000113.1:0-289 GCF_004023175.1 Mesorhizobium sp. M7A.F.Ca.MR.362.00.0.0 | reverse complement strand
CCCTGAGCCTGCGAAGGCCGGGGCGTGGTTAGTCGATCCACCCTGCCGGGTCCCCGCTGCTTCGCAGCGTCCCGGCGTTCGCCGGCCTTTCATCGTGCCACTGGCACGATGAATTCGCCTTCGGCGAACCGGCTGCTCACCCCACAAGGGGAGAAGGGAAGGCCGGCCCTGCTACTTCACCGCTCCGGCGGTCATGCCCATGATCAGATAGCGCTCAAGCGCGATGCCGATCACCGCCAGCGGCGCGATGGCTGCCGTGGCGAGCCAGACCGGATCGCCACCATGACCG
>NZ_RZTF01001140.1:0-234 GCF_004023175.1 Mesorhizobium sp. M7A.F.Ca.MR.362.00.0.0 | reverse complement strand
TATGAAAAGACCTCTTGATAAGATAAATGTGTCCTAAGCTGGCCAGAAAAAAAGGAACAAAATATCTATTCGGAGGTCTCACCATGAATTATAACCAAAAGTACAAAATAGCTCAAACGCCTAATACTTTGATGGTTGGTATTGATATAGAAAAACATCATCATGTAGCTAGAGCGCAGGATTATCGTGGAATAGAGCTAGGTCCTACTTGCTTTTTTGATAATACCCAAGAAG
>NZ_RZTF01001139.1:0-234 GCF_004023175.1 Mesorhizobium sp. M7A.F.Ca.MR.362.00.0.0 | reverse complement strand
GATTTTTAATATTAACGAACCTGTTATCTTCGGACTTCCGGTCATGCTCAATCCAATTATGGCGATTCCATTCGTTATCACACCATTAGTAACAGGAACAATCGGGTATATCGCAACTGCAACAGGCTTTGCAGGGAAAGCAGTCGTTATGGTTCCTTGGACGACACCGCCGATTATTAATGCTTGGCTGTCTACTGCCGGCAGTATGGGAGCAGTCATCACACAGCTGATATG
>NZ_RZTF01001138.1:0-235 GCF_004023175.1 Mesorhizobium sp. M7A.F.Ca.MR.362.00.0.0 | reverse complement strand
TATAAAAAGCCCTGCCCAGATGTTTCTACTACATAGAGAGAAAGCATCCGTCCAGAGCTCAAATAACCTGAAAAGACTGGAAAAATACCAATCCCTTCTGCTGGCGTTCTATTGCTTTCCCTCATAGTCCGGCAGTTCTCGGCAGCCAGGTAGAAACTTATGGGCCATATTCCCATTATATATGAGGGCTATTAAAATTTAGTTTTGTCATTTATATTATTTATTAACACAATAC
>NZ_RZTF01001137.1:0-235 GCF_004023175.1 Mesorhizobium sp. M7A.F.Ca.MR.362.00.0.0 | reverse complement strand
TGACGGCAGGGTTCTGGAAATTATCGGAGCAAAAGAAAACAATCTCAAAAATGTCAGTGTGAAAATTCCGTTAGGGGTGTTTACAGCAGTCACAGGCGTTTCCGGATCGGGAAAAAGCACGCTCGTAAACGAAATTCTTCATAAAAGCCTTGCCCAAAAATTGAACAGGGCAAAGGCAAAACCGGGTGAGCATAAAGAAATAAAAGGAATTGAGCAGCTTGAAAAGGTAATTGAT
>NZ_RZTF01001136.1:0-235 GCF_004023175.1 Mesorhizobium sp. M7A.F.Ca.MR.362.00.0.0 | reverse complement strand
GGCACACATACTGCGGCGGCTTGACCAGTGGGACACCGGCGTTAGCGCAAGGACAAAGAAGCCATGCCCGAGGCAGAAAATATCGTACGCATCAAGAACATCAACGTGATCTATGGCGGCCATCACGCCGTGAAGAACGTCTCGCTCGACATCACGCGCGGCGAGGTCGTGGCGATCGTCGGACCCAGCGGCGCGGGGAAGAGCACGCTGCTGCGCGCGATCAACATGCTCGAAC
>NZ_RZTF01001135.1:0-235 GCF_004023175.1 Mesorhizobium sp. M7A.F.Ca.MR.362.00.0.0 | reverse complement strand
CCAGCTATGTATTCATGACATGATAGTGTGTCGAAACACACTGGGTTTCCCCATTCGGGTATCGCCGGTTATTACGGTTCATATCACCTTACCGACGCTTATCGCAGATTAGCACGCCCTTCATCGCCTCTGACTGCCTAGGCATCCACCGTGTACGCTTAGTCACTTAACCTCACAACCCGAAGGTGTCTTTCGACATCATCGTATTGCTACATTTGAGAGACTCTATGACAGG
>NZ_RZTF01001134.1:0-235 GCF_004023175.1 Mesorhizobium sp. M7A.F.Ca.MR.362.00.0.0 | reverse complement strand
GATGTTGTTCTCGATCGAGGTGGTGAACAGGAATGCGTCCTGCTGCACCACGCCGACCGCCTTGCGCAGCGATTGCAGCGTGACTTTGCTTATGTCCTGGCCATCGATGGTGATGGCACCTGACGTCACATCGTAGAAGCGCGGGATCAGGTGCGCGATGGTCGATTTGCCGCTGCCGGGCGGACCGACAATGCCGATGGTTTGGCCCGACCTTGCCTCGAAGGAGATCCCGGAT
>NZ_RZTF01001133.1:0-236 GCF_004023175.1 Mesorhizobium sp. M7A.F.Ca.MR.362.00.0.0 | reverse complement strand
TATCGCTACCGATAAGCTCAGCACTAATTTTTTTACCGTTTGCAAGGGTAACCTCAAGCTCTGAAGCTCCTTCTACAACATGGTTATTTGTTACGATATAAGCAGCATTTCCGCTTTTGCGATAAATAACTCCAGAACCTGTGCCTGCCTCGGATTCACTTGCATCTGCCCAAAAACCTGACTCTTGTAAATTTGTTATTCCGACAACTGCATCAGCAGCAATATCAACTGCTTTT
>NZ_RZTF01001132.1:0-236 GCF_004023175.1 Mesorhizobium sp. M7A.F.Ca.MR.362.00.0.0 | reverse complement strand
CTCGCCTTCTGGCCCAACGGCCTTCAAGGTATAGTGCCTGCCTGCCCCTAACGGTTGAGAGGAGTAAACATGTCTGATTGCAATGCCGTCGTCATACTCTGTACCGCACCGGATGAAGCCACAGCGCAAGAACTGGCGGCGCGCGTATTGGGCGAAAAACTGGCGGCCTGCGCCACGTTGCTGCCCGGCGTCTCATCGCTCTATTACTGGGAAGGGAAACTGGAACAGGAATACGA
>NZ_RZTF01001131.1:0-236 GCF_004023175.1 Mesorhizobium sp. M7A.F.Ca.MR.362.00.0.0 | reverse complement strand
GTATAACAAGGCCATTTACTTTCACGGTGCTGATGAAGGCAGAAAGGTGCGCATTATCGAAGCAAACCCCGCAGGCTGCTTCACCATTTGCGAAGAGCTTGGCACAATGAGCAATCCTGTTCCTGCAAAAACGGATACTGCTTATTGGAGTATCATGGCATTCGGAGAAATAAAGAAGGTAAGTGAAATGGAGGAAGCTAGGAATATCATGCAGGAAATGCTGAACAAATATGTAC
>NZ_RZTF01000112.1:0-16774 GCF_004023175.1 Mesorhizobium sp. M7A.F.Ca.MR.362.00.0.0 | reverse complement strand
CGATCAGCGCCCCTATGGTCAGCGTGCGCACGCTGACCATAGGGGCGCTGATCGGAATATTCGTCGTCCTTCTCTATTCGCTGAAGGTCGGGAGTTATTCCGAGGATGTCCTCGACGGCACCGTGAACTTCGTCGGCGCCTTCGCCTCCAAGAACCAGATCGGCTTTGTCGGCTCGCTCGGCATCTATTTCTGCGTTGTCTTCCTTGCCTTCTACAGGCGCGGCCGGCTCAGCTTCATCCTGGCGGTGCCCGTCGTGCTGCTGTCGGCCTATGTCCTGGTCGCCTCGCATTCCGCCACCTCGATGGCCTCGATACCCGCGGTTCTAGCGCTGGTGGCGCTTCTTGCGATGAGCAAACTTCTGTCACGCCGCTATCGCCGGGTCATCTTCCTGATCGGCGCCGGCCTGCTGGTCGTGACGGCCTTCGTCGCCTTGAATCTCGGGCTGATGGACTTCGTCCTCGGCCTCTTCGGCAAGGATTCGACGCTCACCGGGCGAACCTATCTGTGGGAGCAAGGCTGGAACACGGTCCAGAAATCGCCGATTCTCGGCGTCGGCTATGCCGCCTATTGGGTGCAGGGCTTCGCTGAAGCCGAGCGGCTGTGGAACGAATTCTACATCACCACCCGCACCGGCTTCCACTTCCACAACACCTATATCGAGGCCCTCGTCGAACTCGGCTTCGTCGGAGCGACGCTGGTGTCGCTGATCATGCTGCGCACGCTCTACGGCCACGTCTCGGCGGTTATCTTCAAGGCATGGCAGGCTGACTCGGTGATCCTTTTCGGCGTGATGGTGCTGCTGCTGATCCGCTCCTTCGTCGAGGTCGAGATACTGAATGCCTACATCATGGGTTCTTTCCTGATGTATTTCAGCTTCTTCAAGCTGGCGCGGCTGCCCGTTACCCGCAGGCGGCGGTCACCGGCTCTGGAGCCGGCTGACGCGGCCGGGGGCGAGACTGACTGGCCTCGGTATACCGGCCATCCGGCGGGCGCAGGTCCCTCATAAACTATCATCTCGCGGGCTGAAGGGAGCGGCCTTCCTTTTTTGAGCAAGCATGTGCTCGGACGGGAAGCCTCGATCCCGAGACGGCTATTATGGTTTCCGCAGGGAGATGTTCAAACAACTGAGCCAGAGCCTCATCCCGATTTGTCGGGTGAGGCTCTGGCTCGAAACACTGGATCGTGTTGGAAGTCGGTCTATTGGCTGGCCAGCGGCGCCAGCTTGATCTTGATCACATCGCCAGGCAGCACCGGAGTTTCTTCCTTGGCGGCTATTTCGGTGGTCTTGCCGTCGACATTGCGCACCAGTGAATAGAGCAGGGTCGGCTGCTGATCATTTGTCATAGCGGCCGCCATCGCGGGATCGCTGGCCTGGGCTATCAGGCCTTTCTGCATGTTCACCTTCAACGCGGCCTCGTTCAGGTCGGCTTCGGTCTGCTGCCGGTCAGTGGCGAGACTTGAACTCAAGGTGTTCTGGGCATCGATAGCATCCTGCTTCGCCTTGCTGATCGCCTGCTTGGCGGTGAGGATGGCGGTTTCGTAGTCCAGGATCTTGCCCTGCAGGTCGGCCACGGACTGGCGCGAATCCAGCAGTCGGGCATTGGCGATCAGGCCTTTTTGCGCCAGCGGACCGATGCTGGCGAGTTGCTGCTGCGCCAAGTCGACCTGCTGCTGCTGATTGACGATCTTCTTCTGCAGCGACTCGATTTCAGATTCCAAAACCCCCTTCAGGTCGTCGAGCGCCTCGAGTTTCAGCTTCAGCGCCTTTTGGTCGGCCGTCAGAATCGTCATCTCGTCCGCCACGATGGCCGGCAGTCTCGGATCGCCCTCGACCTCCTTCGGCACGTCGAAACTCGCTTTGCCGGCCATATCCGCATCGATGCGGGCGCGCCTTACGATCAGTCGGATGCGCTGGTCGTCGGAGATGTCGAACATGCCCTTGGCGGTGACCAGGTCCTTGCCGAGCTGGGGGCCGTAGTCGGCGTTGCGCCTGATGCCGCCGGCGACGCTGATTGCCTTCAACACCGTCAGGTCCGGGACATAAGGAAATTGGCCTGGGTTCTGGACTTCGCCCGAAATGTAGAAGGGCCGGAACTGCGCCATCTCGACCGAGGCTTCCGGTCGGTCCGACAAAGCGAGCTTTTTCTGCAGCGCCTCGCCGATCGCCGCCGCGATTTCGGACGTGGTCTTGCCGGATGCCGGCAACTCGCCGGCGAACGGCACCGACAGCGTACCGGATGGACCGACCGTGTACTCGCCATTCACCGCCGACCAATCACGAAATGTGCCTTCGACTGTCTGCCATTCGGCGACGCGGATGGTGAGCTTGTCTTGCGAGCCGAGGCGATAGTCGCCGGCGGCGGCGATGTGCGGGACGACGAGCGCCATGGCAAGGCATGTGGCCAGCAAACGCGCCCGCCGCAGCCGGCCGGAATCCGGGCCGCTGCGAAAGGCTTCGAACAAATCTGTTTTCAACTCAACGTTCCGATCCGCTATAGCCCCATCGCCCGATGAGCTTGCGTCGAATGGCCGATGCCAATGTCTGGCATTGGCCACCGGCCGGTCAGTAAGAACCACGCGACATCCAGACGGCCGGGACGGTCTTGATGATGATGCGAACGTCCTCGAACAGCGACCAGTTCTCGACATAGTGGCGATCGAAGGCGACGCGGCTGTCATAGGACACATCGTTGCGGCCGCTGACTTGCCACAGGCCGGTCAGGCCCGGGCGGGATTTCAGGTAATAGACGGCGGACGTGCCATAGATCTCCAGCTCGTCGCGCACGACCGGACGAGGGCCGACAAGGCTCATGTCGCCCTGCAGGATGTTGATGATCTGCGGCAGCTCGTCGAGGCTGAGTTTCCTCAGCACAGCTCCGACACGGGTAACGCGCGGATCGTTCTTCAGCTTGCGGGTGGCGATCCATTCCGCGTTGGCGTCCGGGTTGGTGGCGAGATAGGTTGCCAATACCCTGTCGCCGTCCGGAACCATGGTGCGGAACTTCAGGCAAGGAAAAATCCGCCCGCCGCGTCCAATTCGCCTGTGACCGTAGAAAATCGAGCCGCCGTCGGAAAACTTGACCAGCAGCGCTATCATGACAAACAGCGGGCTGAGTGCGATCAGTCCAATCAGTGAACCGGCGATATCGAAGCTGCGTTTGAGCAAGCCGCCGATCGGTGGCGGAAAATCGATGTCAGCCTGCGAAAAGCTCGCCGTGGCCGACTTGGCAACGTCCCTCATGCCGTAAACTCCATGCGTTGAACGAATGGTTCAGCGCACGATACCAAAAAAATGTTGCAGCGCAACACACAATTTACCACCCCATTGAAATAGTCACGTCATGAATTGACTAAATAATAAGCTTGCCATGCACAAATTTCGGCGTATTTAGCACATTTGTGACAATAAATGGGCACGGCCGAAAAAATAGAGGCCTTTGTGGGGCGGTTTTTAGGCGGACCTACCTATTTGCCAAGGCAAGCTGAAAATTAGTGCTTTATCATGCCCTGATGCTTGGTGAAAACCGTATAAAATACTACTTAATATTGTCTATCTTACTGGAAAATGCCGAGGAGAGGAGATCGGCTTAGCTCCCGTTGCGTGCATTGCAGCATGGCAGAGTCGATCGCAAAAGCTCGATCAAAAATATCCGAAGTTGCCCTTGCCGCCTATTGCTCGCCTTAATAGAATTGCAAATTATACCTGTCACGGTGACGACAGGTGGAAAAGGCCGGAAGCAACCGGTCGAGAGTGGGCGACCTTAACAAGCCCACATGACAAGGGACGGCGCTCGGGTGGGGCAATCGTGATAATACCCGAGCCGGTTTATGGGCTGTTGGGTATGGCACTTCCAAAATTCATCCTCGGGATGATTTTCGCTCTGGCGATTGTCGTCGGCTGGTCCTGGCTGGGCGGAGCGTCGATAGGCACGATATTGGTGCGCGTCATCATCTGCGCCGTGATCATTCAGGCCGGCTATTTCGTGCTCATCTACACCATGATCGCCAGGAGCGCGCCGACGCCTGCCGACATAGCCCGTGACGCCGAGCGCAAACTGAACGCACCAGAGGTCGCCGAAAGCGAGAAGCTGGGCGGTGCCAGGCGCGGCCTGCATTGATGCAGATTGCTCAAACCTGCCCCCGGTTTGGACGCATGCTTCGAAACAAGAGACTAGGCACCGCGTGAGTCCGTTTCGGCGCGTCTTGGTCGCCGGCTCACGCGACATCGGCGGGTTCGCCCTCTGACTGTTCCCCCGACAGCATCCTCGACAACCGGCTGCCGGTTTTTTCCTTCAGCCGCTGATATTGGCCGACCTCGACGATACGGCCGTTTTCCATCGCCACCACCCAGTCGGCGAAGGCGATCATCGACGGCCGGTGCGCGATGGTCAGGATCGTCATCGTGCCGCGCAATCCGTCGATCGACCTGGCGATCAGCGACTGGTTCTGCCAGTCGAGCGCGCTGGTCGCCTCGTCCAGGATGAGCAGTGACGGCTTGCGCAGCAGCGCGCGCGCGAGCGCGATGCGCTGGCGTTCGCCGCCCGAGAGCCGCACGCCGCGATCGCCGACCACCGTCTCGAGCCTGAGGTCGAGCCGTTCGACAAACTCGCCGGCGTGCGCCTGATGCAGCGCGGCCCACAGGTCGCCATCGCTGGCCCGTGGCGCGGCAAGGCGCAGGTTCGCCGCGATCGTGTCGTGCAGGAGGAACACGTCCTGCGGCACATAGGCCACCTGGTCGCGCCAGCGACGGCGATTGCTGGCATCGATCTCGACGCCGTCGACAAGCATCATGCCGGTGGTGGGCTCCAGCAGGCCAAGCAGCATATCGGCGATCGTGCTCTTGCCCGATCCGGACGGGCCGATCAGGGCGGTGACCTTGCCGGCGGGCAGGCCGAAGGTGATGCCGCTCACCACCACCTTGTCGCCAGCATCTCCATAGGCGAAGGAGACACCGCGAATATTCAATCCCGTATTGAGGGAGAGTGTCCCGGCGTCGGCGAACTCGGTATGGCCTGGTTCGCGTTCGGCATCGAAACGTGCCTGCAGGCTGCGCATTGCCGTAAAGGCGGGCAGGTTGATCAGCACTTGCTGGGCTTGCGTCTGCATGTCCATGAAGCGCGGCGCGATGCGCATGAAGACCAGGAGCAGGACGACGATCTCGGCCAGCGACAGGTTGAAGCGAACCAAAGCCACATAGATGAACAGGCTCAGGCCCACCACGCTCGCCACTTGGAATACCGCGGTGCCGATGGTGCTGTTGCGCACATAGTCGATATTGTCGGCCTTCATCTTCTCAAGCGTCGACCGCAGCTGCGCGAAATAGCTGTCCTCGACGTTCAGGCTCTTGGCCACCTTGATGCCGCCGAGAAATTCCGAGACCGTCCGGTACTGATCCTGTCGATTGGCGGTCAGCACACGGCCGAAGGCAGTGGCCCGTGTCCGGAAGGGCTGCAGCGCCACGAACATCAGCATGCCGATGACGACGGCAAACAGCGTCATGACCGGCGAGATGAACATGGAAACCAGGAGATAGCCAGCCAGAAGAACGGCGATCTGCACCAGCATCAGCAGTGAGAACGCCGCGCCCTGGACGCGGTCGATGTCGCCGGTCAGGGCATGATCGAGGTCGGAACTGCGCATGCGGGTAAAAACGCCCCAGCGCGCCTTGCCGATGCTTTCGAACAGGTTCATGCGAACGCGGTTGACGAAATCGAACAGCAATCTGGCCATGTAGACCGACTTGAAGCGATTGAACGCCGCCTGCGCTGCAACCAGCCCGACCAGCGCGCAAAGCACGGTCGTCAGCTGCAGCGTGCCGTCAGGCACCAGCCAGCGCACGAAATCATTGTTGGGCAGCCGAACAGCGAAATGCTGGTCGGCGCGTCCGACCAGATGCAGCAGCGGGATGAGCAGCAGGATGGAGATGCCCTCGGTCAGGCTGCCGAGGATGAGGAAGAACAGCGCCGTCCATGTTCGCCGGCCGCCGATCCGGGCAATGGCCGCGCCGAATGCGGCAATTTCTCGAAACAGCGACAGGCGAAGGGTTGGGGACTTCGACATGGTTGCGCTCACGACCGCCGGCTGCCAGCCGACAGATCCTTTTCGATCAGCTCCACGGCTTCGCCGATCCTGTCCAGGCCCGTCGGGACTTCCAGCCGGTACACGCCGATATGGTTAGCAATCCATGAACATTGCTGAAGATGCGCCGCCGCGAAGTCGCCGGGGAGGGCCGCGCGGCCGAAGCGCGTCACATAGGAGAATTTGATGATGGCCGGCAGGGCGGCAATGGCGGGCAAGGGCGTGATGTCAGCCCTTTCGCCGCGCTCGAGGATATAGATCCTGGTCGCCGGCACCTTGTCGCCCGAAAAGTCACCGTTCAGGCGATGCTGCATCTTGTCGATCGTCGGATGCACTTGCGGCCGCACTTCCGCTTCCCCGAGCGAGATCGCCGCCGCGGCGTCGGCCGCCAGCTTGATCTGCGGAAAGCCCGGAACGGTCATTGGCTCACTCGGATTGGCGAGGTCCAGCGCCACCACGTCATCGGTAAGCAGTCGATGCCCGGCCCGGATCATCGCGCTTGCCGTCGTCGACTTGCCGGCTCCCTTGTCACCCATGAAGATGGCGCTCGTGCCGGCGGCGGCGATGGCACTGGCATGCAGGACAAGCAGGCCGCGCCGGTGCAAAAGCAGCGCCATGACCGGACCGAGCAGCGGAAACGCGAGCAGCGCGTCGTCGACGCCGGGCGCCGGTTCAATGTCGATACGGTTGGAATCGGTGATCAGGAACGCGCCCACGGCATGCCAGGCCAGATATTGCCGGTCCGGCTCGAAGCGAAAGTCGGTCGCGGCTTCGGGCGCCGGCTTTGGCAGGTCGATCACGCCGACGGCGATCACGACATCCGCCGCCCCGGGCGGCGCCGGCTGCAGTTCGGGTAACATCACCTCCGACGCGATGGTCAGACCATAGGCGCGGTAGAAGCGGCGTTCTCGCATGGCCCGGCCATGCGGACGGGGATTATCACTGTATGCGGCCATCGGCTCGTTGCGCGGCATCACGTGGGGCTCCCGCCGTGCTGGAGTTGCCGCAGCCAGAGCGACAGCGAGGCCGAGCGCCAGACATACTGGACATCCAGGGGGGCTGCCTGATCGGGCTGGCGCAGCAGCCGCGCATAGGCAGCACTCACTTGCGGCAGATTGACATAAGGCGCGATGCGGCCTGCATCCGAGACCAGCAGCTGTTCCAGGAGGTCGCGATGGTTGCGCAGCATGCCGTTGACGAGATTGGCGGTGAAGTCGATCTTGTCGCGTCGCCACTGCACCGCCTCCGGCAATACGCCTTGCATGGCGCGACGCAGCACATAGCGACCAAAGCCGTGGCTCAGCTTCTCCTCGCCCGGCAATGCCAGGCAGAACTCGACCAGCGGCTTGTCCCAGAATGGGTATCGCGGCTCGACGCCGAAATTGGCGGCGGCCTTGTCGAGAACCTCGAAAGCATGCGGGACATAGCCGTTCGACAGGATCCAGCGATGGCTCAAGGCGTCGCTGGCCTGAACGCCGGGCGGCATATAGCCGGCCCGGTGAAACCGGTCGACAAGCTCGGTGCGCTTGGCAAGGTCCGGATTGATCAGGTCGCGCCAGCTTCGTGCGCGCTGCACGTGCGCGGGCTTGCGGATCCTGTTCAGGGCACGGTTGGCCAGATGCCTCAGCTTGGCGATGCGCCAAGCCGGCCCGTAGAGGGTCAGGAACTGGAGATAAAGGCCAAGCGTGCTGTCGCCATAGGTATTGGAGGCGCTGCGGACCTCGCGCCACAGATCCATCCATCGGCCGCCATTCGCAAGCTCGTGCAGGTGACCATGGCCTTGGGAAACGACCTCGTCGCCGCCATGGCCGTCCAGCAGCACCTTGATGCCCTTGGCGCCGGCAGTCCGGTAGATCCCGCGGGTAAGCGTCAGGCCCGGCGCCAGGAACGTTCCTTCCTGTTCTTCCAGCACGCGTTCGAATTCGGCGAATGGGGCATAGTTGCCGACCGGGATCAGTGTCGCGTCGACCTTCTGCTGGTCGAGAACGGCATCGATGAAGGGCCGCTCGTCCATCGGCGAGCCCTTCTCGAAAACCAGCGAGAAGGTCGGCAGCTTCGGCTTGCGCGCAGCGGCATTCTGCAGGCCGGCGACACAGGCGATAGATGAGGAATCGAGGCCGCCGCTCAGCATTGCGCCGACTGCCGAGGTCCCTCGCATGCGGTTGCGCACCGATTGCGAGAACAGATGGGCGAATTCCTCCGATGCATCCGACCGCAAGGGCCGCGCCGACGGCTCGATCTGCCAGTATCGACGCAACATCACCTGTTGCGCGGTGACGGTCAGGCTGTGGCGGGCCGGCAGGCTGAATATATCGCTGTAGGGGGTCGACTGCGGGTCGTCGGGAAGCCCGGCCAGGAAGCCGGAGATCTGGCGCTCGCTGACACGTGCGCGGATACCTTCGACGCCCAGGATCGGCCCGATCTCGGACGCGAAGGCAAAACGCCGGTCCGCCGCGTGGTAGTAGAACGGCTTGACGCCAAAATGATCGCGCGCGCAAAACAGCGATTGCCGCTCGTCATCCCAGATGGCGAACGCGAAATCGCCTTGGAGATGCTCCGGACAGGCTTCGCCCCAACGCAGATAGGCCCGCATCAGCACGATCGCGTCGGCCACCGACTGGTCGCGGATACCGAGCCTGGCCAGCAACTCGTCACGGTTGTCCAGCCGGCAATCGGCGGTGATGGCGAGCCGGCCGCCAGCCATCGTCAAAGGGCCTGGACCGACCTCATCCGATGTGTTGAGCCAGGCGTGGCCAAGGGCGATGCTGGTGTCCAGCCACCATGAACCGCCGTCGGGACCGCGATGGCGCATGCGCGCCAGCATTTGCTGAATGTCTGCCGCCGCGACCGCCGGTGCGTGTGCTCCGCGCAGCAGGATTCCGGCGACGCCGCTCATCGGCTGCCGTGGTCGACGAGATGGGCGAAGCCGTCGACCGATCCGCCAAGCACGATATGGCTGTCGCTGACCAGCCAGGCATGTGCTTTCAACTGCTCGCCCGTGCCACGTTCGATGCCGATGCGTATCGTCGATTCATTGCCTTGGCGGGCGAGAATATACTGGCCGGAGAGCGCCTGGGTCAGGCACGTAGCGTAAGGGACGAAACGGGCCGCGGCGGCAACGCCCCAGGCGACACGCCGCAGTTCGCCCATTGAAGCGCACTGCCGCGCGTCTAGGCGCGTCACCAGGCTGCGTACACGATTGTAGGACAGCAGCGTCAGCCCCAGCCGAACTGTCGCCACCACCAGCAGGCAATGGCCAAGGAAGATCATTTCCGAGCCGCTCAGGGAGAAAATCCTGACCAGCCCGTGCCGGCTTTCGCCGCGCTTCGACTGCTTGAGGCCTGTTTCCCTCGCGGGTTCCTGCCGTAAAGCCGTGGCCCGCGAAACCAGGGCCCGCGAAACTATGGCCTGCGAAACCAGCGCCTTGTGCTGGGCCGACTTAGACAAGTGCCTCATGATGCCGTCTCGCAAGCCCATTATCGGTCAGGCCCTTCAGCAATGCGTCGACATCGGCCTGGCAGCGCACCGGGTCGACATTATAGCGCGCAAGCACGGCGCTGCGGATGTCGCCGATCGACCGGGGCTCCTGGATCAAATCCCAGATGAAGGCGCCGACGCCATTCAGGCTGTAGTAGACATTGGATTTGAGATTGAGCAGCGCCAAGCCATCGCCGAACTCGCAAGCCACGGCATCCTTGGTCGCACTCACGCTATCGTGGTCGGCCAGATCATGGTCGGATTGCTTCCCGTTCATCCCCGCACCTCACTGACAAAACGCTTCGACATCTCCGGTTGGCGCAGGAGAAGTCGGGAGGCTGGCCCCCCGACCCCTCTTACGTCTGCTTTTGAATCCAGAGTCCCAAAATGTCACTCTGGAAACGGCTATAAGTCTCAGGAGAACGTCAGGTCGCCGATCGGCGTGTGCGCGGGGAACGACGCGTCGATCGCCGTGTTGCCGCCGCCACCCTGGGTGATGGTCTCAATCGAACCATGAACCGTCAGGCTTGGTGTCTCGTATTCATGCTTTTCAACATTCTGTTCCATTTTACTCTCCGATTTAGGACTGGAAACGGCCTGTCGAGTGCCGTCAGCACTTTTATGCTGCAATGCAATAGCTGCACGGCAGCATTTATGAGTCAAGACTGTTTTACCTTCCGTTAATCAATTACGTTGCTGGCGTCAGGACATGAGCGGCCATGCCTAAAACTTGTCACTTTTTAGCCGATTCCTTGGGCATGATGGCAGCGCCTGTGCTGATTCTTTAAGCATATGATTTTGCTTGCATAAATCGTTTGCTTTGTGCTTATTTTTAGGCTTCGCTAATGGAAAGAATTTTCTGTTTGGAAAATTCGGCCGGGGATCGGCTAAAAGACCTGGCAAGGATATTTCAGCCGCGGTTCTCACTTCTTTCCGACGCGATCTCGATAGACGCTTCGGTTGCAAAAATTCGCACTGCAAAAGGAAAGGCTTTACGGCATCGAGGTTTTTGGTGATGTTTGCTTCGCACGTGCAGCATAAGTGTTCGCGCAAACCGCTTTCTTGGGAGATTGTGCGCTAAATGGCCTTGCCTGACGGCTCATACGAACGATTGCGCGCCGCCGGCTGTGCCGACGAGGTGGCCTACGTACAGGCCTGCCTGCGATTGTATTTCGCCGGACCGCACGCCGGCGCGGGCGACATTTCGATGCGTGATCTGGACGGTGCCAAAATTGCCGACATCGCCAGGCTGAACAAGGTCGCCATCTTTGTCCTCAAGGCCCTTTCGCGCGCACCCGCGCTTGAGAGGCCGCCTGAGCTTTTCCGATGGCTCGACACCTACCGCAGGAGGACGGTTTCGATGAACGCGTCCTGCATCATGGATTCCATGGCGGTCCATGATGTGCTGCGCGCCAGCGAGATCGATTTTGTTTTTCTGAAGGGTCCGTTCCAGCAGCAGCTTCTCTACGACGACCACTTCATGAAGCCGTCCGGCGATGTCGACATCCTGGTTTCGCCGCTCGGATTTTTCAGGGCGCGTGATGCGCTTCGCCAGATCGGTTATGAGGTATCAGGCAAGTCGAACTCCGTCTGGTGGGTCCGCTTCCTCGGCGAACAGCACATGACCCGGGACGACGGGCCGAGGTCGTCCACGGTAGATCTCCATTACCGCCTCCAGCAGCCCGGCTCGCCAAGCCCGCGCGACGCGGACGGGTTCCTGCGGCGCAAGCGACAGGTCGAAATCGCCGGTGCGACGGTGCCGTTCACCTCGGTGGCCGATACTTTGCTTTTGTCCTGCATCAGCGTCGCCAAGGCACTTTTCAACCGGGAACCCTGCGCGGGCTACGTCTGTGATATCGGTGCCAGCGCCGCCCGCCTCGACGAGGGGGATCAGCAGCGTTTGCTCGATGCCGCAACCGTGCAAGGTTTGGACGACACGCTGCTGCTTGGCCTGCGCGCCGCCGATGTGCTACTCGGCGGCGCTGGCACGCTGCTGTCGCAGCGCGCGACCAGGATCCTGTCGCGCATCGGCAATGAGGATCTGCTCAGCATGGTCATCGCGCCATGGCTGCCGTCGCTGCGGTGGCCACAGCGGCGAACGGTGCTGTGGGAACTGTGCGGCCGCGCGCCGGTCCGCTATCTGGCCGAAGCCGGCTGGGCGGCGTCCGCCGATATCAGCCGCCGCATCTTCGAGCGGCCGGGGAGTCGCTGAATGAAGGCAAATTGGGTGCTGACGGCAATTCTGTAGGGCATCGAAGGAGTACGGGGCGAGGGCAAATCGATATTACCTGTACGAGAGGCAAATCCATGTCGATGACGAAATCCGAGGTCTGCGTGATCATCGCGGCAAAAAACGCGGCAGCGACAATCGCCGTCGCCATCGCATCCGCGTTGCGCGAACCGGAAGTGGCGGAGGTCGTCGTTGTCGATGATGCCTCTACCGACGACACCGCCGATGTCGCACGATCCGCCGATGATGGCAGCGGGCGGCTCTCCGTGATGCGCCTCGATGTCAATCGCGGCCCCTCCTTTGCCCGCAACGCAGCCATCGCCGGCTCGAAATCGCCGTTCATCAGCATTCTTGATGCCGACGATTTTTTCCTCGAAGGCCGGTTTCGCAACCTGTTTGCCGGCGCCGATTGGGATTTCGCAGCCGACAACATCATGCTGATCAGGGATGATGCGACGGGCGACGCGACGAAAATCGTGGCGCCGCAATTTGCCGCCGATCCGGAATTCCTCGATTTCGAGCGCTTCGTCGAAGGCAACATCTCCAGGCGCCGCGTGCAGAGGGGCGAACTGGGCTTCTTGAAGCCGGTGATAAGCCGTGCCTTCCTCCACCGCCACGGGTTGAGCTACGACGAGAGCCTGCGGCTGGGCGAGGACTATGAACTCTACGCCCGCGCAGTCGCATGCGGGGCGCGGTTCAAGGTCATTCGCTCCTGCGGATACGGCGCCGTCGTCCGCGCCGATTCTTTGAGCGGCCGCCACAAGACTCAGGACCTGAAGCGTTTGGCCGATGCGGATCTGGCGCTGCTGGCGATCGACAGTCTGCCGGAAGGCTCGAAGGCGGTGCTGCGGCGGCATGAACGGCACGTGCGCGACAAATATCGGCTGCGCAATTTCCTTGACGTCAAGGCTGAGCGGGGGCTGGCATCGGCCGCGGCTTACGCTTTCGCCAGCCTGTCCAACCTCGTCCCCATCGTCCAGGGCGTGGCTTCCGACAAGCTCGAGGCGCTGTTTCGTCGCGTCGGCCTTATGTCCAGCCAAGAACATGTCCCGCCGCGGCGCTTTCTGATGGCCGGAACCAGCATGGGCAAGGAACGCTGAGAGCGAGGCCCGAGGCCTGCGGTTTGTCCGCTCGCAGCACGTCATCACGCAAACCATTTCGGCCGGATTTATGAGTTTACGAATTGGGTGGTTGCCTCGCGGCTCCGACGATGGCAGTCTATGTTGCGGTGCAGCATAGTGGACGACCAGCCGAACTGGCCCCCGATCGGATTGGTCCGATGTCTCTCCCTCAAAAGGAGCAGGACAACGCAACACGAATTTTTGAGCCCCGGCTGCGGGGATCGGCCAGAAGCCCGGCCCACAAGCCGGCGATGACAGGAATCTGAGTTCATGGCCTCGATATTCGGTTTCAGATCAAGGGATCCGGCCCGCGACCGGCAGGCCGATGTTTCACGTCTTGATCGTCTGGCAAAGCTGTTCGAACAGATTGCGGCCGAGATCGAGGCCGAGAGAATCGGGCTTGAGAATCGCTACCGGACAACGTCGACCAACGCCGCCTTCCTGGTCGAAGCCATGGAAAACGGCTCAGCTTCCGACAAGCGGTCTTCGGAAGTCAGCGCACTGACACAGTCGATCCTGAATTGCGAACGCCGCATTGCGGCGCTGTCGCGCCAGGACGGCATGATGAAAGAGCTCCGTCATTCGCTGGATATGGTCTTCGACGAGGACGCCGATTCGGCCGCCTCGGCGGAATTCGCCTGGCCGGCAGGCGCCGGCAGAGGTTGAACGTGAAGGTTCGGAACTGTTGCAACAGATTTGATGCAGGGCGGGAAGCAATCGAGAGGGTCACAGGGGAGGTCAAGGTTGGCCCGTTCAGGAGCGGTTCGAACGTCGACTTTGGGTTGGGGACACACAGCGCAAAGGTGAGTTTGATATGAATTCGAATCCGAAACCTACGACGGCAATTGACGCGCCGCCTCTCGCATATCGGACCGGACAAGCCGCCTGGCGACGGCTGGGGTCGCTCGGTGCGTTGCTGCTGGCTGCTCTCGGCGGTTTCCTGGCAACCCCTTCCTACGCCCAGGACATTCCGACATCGCCGTCCTTCGTCGATGATTTCAAAAGCTTCGATCGTGCGCGCTGGTATGTTTCTGACGGCTGGAACAACGGCAGCCATCAGAATTGCACCTGGTCGAAAGGCATGGTCGAACTGTCGAATAATGTGCTGTCGCTCGGCTTCGAAAAGCAGACGCTGAAGGATCGCGACTACGTCTGCGGCGAGATCCAGACCAAGCAGCGATTCGGCTACGGCACCTATGAGGCACGGCTGAAGACCGATACCGGCTCCGGCCTAAACGCGGCGTTCTTCACCTATATCGGCCCCAGCGACAAGCAGCCCTGGGACGAGATCGACTTCGAGGTGCTGACCAAGGACACCTCCAAGGTGCAGGTCAATGCCTATATCGCGGGCAAGGGCAAGAACGAGAAGCTGGTCGACGTGCCGGGCGGCACGGAGAACGCCTTCAACGACTACGCCTTCGTCTGGCAGAAGGACAGCTTGCGATGGTACGTCAACGGCCAGCTGGTGAACACGATTACCGACCCGGCGAAGCTGCCCAGCCATGCACAGAAGATATTCTTCAGCTTTTGGGGCAGCGATACGATGAAGGGTTGGATGGGAGCGTTCGCGGATCCGGGCCGCAAGCTTTCCCTGCAGATCGAGCGGGTTGCCTTCACGGCGCTCGGCGAACCCTGTCAATTTCCGGAATCGCTGGCATGCAGTGTAAAGTAGTTGGGAAAGTCGATTTGAACCGGCGGGACCGAAAACGGTCCGCTGCCTTGCATGGGAATGAAACCGAATGAATTTGACGGTGTTTGGAATTGGCTATGTCGGCCTCGTGCAGGCTGCGGTCCTTGCCGAGGTCGGGCACCAGGTGGTGTGCGTCGACATCGACGCCGCCAAGGTCGAGCGGCTCAACCAGGGCCTGGTTCCCATTTTCGAGCCCGGTTTGGAAAACCTCGTTAAGGAAAACCATGCTGCCGGCCGCATCAAGTTCACCACCGATGCCGCCGCCGCTGTCAGGCATGGCGAGATCCAGATGATCGCGGTCGGCACGCCGCCGGGCGAGGACGGCTCGGCCGATCTCAAATATGTGCTGGCCGTCGCCGAGACCATCGGCCGCGAAATGGACAAACCCAAGATCGTCGTCGGCAAGTCTACGGTGCCGGTCGGCACCTGCGAAAAGGTGAAGGCCAGGATTGCCGACACGTTGAAGAAAAGAGGCCGCGAGGACCTGGCTTTCGATGTCGCTTCGAATCCCGAGTTCCTCAAGGAGGGGTCCGCGGTCGCCGATTGCATGAAGCCGGACCGCATCATCGTCGGCACCGACAGCGAGGACACCGAGGCTGTGATGCGCGAACTCTACGCGCCGTTCAACCGCAACCACGAGAAGATGATCGTGATGGACGTGCGCAGCGCCGAATTCACCAAATATGCCGCCAACTGCATGCTGGCGACTAAGATCAGCTTCATGAACGAGATGGCCAATTTGGCCGAACAGCTCGGCGCCGACATCGAGGAGGTCCGCAAGGGCATCGGCAGCGATCCCCGCATCGGCTACCATTTCATCTATCCGGGTCTGGGTTATGGCGGTTCGTGCTTCCCCAAGGACGTGCGGGCGCTGATCAAGACCGCCGAAGGCGTCAAATTCGACGCCAAGCTGCTGCGCGCCGTCGAGGAGCGCAACAACGCACAGAAATCGGTTCTCTTCGACAAGGTGGACCGCTATTTCAAGGGCAACCTCAAAGGCAAGACCTTTGCGCTCTGGGGCCTGGCCTTCAAGCCCAACACCGACGACATGCGTGAGGCGCCGGCGCGCGTCCTGATGGAAGCGCTCTGGAAGGCCGGCGCCAATGTGCAGGCCTATGATCCCGAGGCGATGCAGGAATGCCAGGCCATCTACGGGCTGCGCGACGACCTGCTTCTGTGCGGCACCAAGGAGGCAGCGCTGCGCGGTGCCGATGCGCTGCTGATCGCCACGGAATGGAAGAGCTTTCGCGCGCCCTCCTTCGACGCGGTGAAGGATGCGCTGATCACGCCGGTCATCTTCGACGGCCGCAACCTCTATGACCCCAAGGTCATCGCCCGCCACGGCATCGAATATCACTCGATCGGCAGAATGGCGGCATGAGACCAGGCCCTGGCAGACGGATGCAAGACCGGTCCGCACATGGCCTGCGGGCGCTGGGACTGAGCGCGTATTTCTGTGTGGAGTTGTAGCCGATGGTGCTGGACGTAAAGCCGGAGCAAATCACCAGGGATCATTTCGATCTCGTAGCGATCGGTTCCGGCTTCGGTTCGGCCTTCTTCCTGCACGAGTTCGCCAAGCGCCGAAAGGCACGCATTCTGGTGCTGGAGTGGGGGCGCCACAACACCCATGAATGGCAGCTCGAGCAGAACGTCAACACCGACATCGATGACGAAACGACCTATAAGACCAATTCCAACAAGCCGTGGAACTACACGATCGGACTGGGTGGCGGGACGAACTGCTGGTTCGCGCAGACGCCAAGATTTCATCCCAATGATTTCCGGCTGAAAAGCACCTACGGTATCGGCAATGACTGGCCGATCAGCTATGACGACGTCGAGCCGTTCTATTGCGACGCGGAAGACATCATGTCGATCTCCGGCGATCCCGACATGGCGGCGATGCTGCCCCGCTCGAAGCCGTTTCCGCAACCGCCGCATCGCATGTCGACACCGGACAGGATGATGAAGGCGGCGCAGCCCGGCCAGCACTTTGTCATGCCAACCGCGCGGGCGCGGCTGCCGACATCACAACGCACCTCGTGCTGTGCCAATCTGCGTTGCTGGCTGTGCCCGGTCGACGCCAAATTCACCGTCAACAACGGGTTGATGCACGTCTTCGAGCATCCCGACGTCTCGGTCTGCCTCGGTGCGGAAGTGCGCCGGCTCGATCCCGT